>CAXBJE010000281.1:0-5013 GCA_963975525.1 uncultured Owenweeksia sp.
TGCTATCTCTTTGTTAGAGCCTGGTTCCTGACTTCCAAAGTCGTTGGATGGAAACCCAATAACGGTAAAATTATCACCACCAAATTCATCTTGCAGTTCCTGCAGTTGCTTGTACTGTGGTGTGTAGCCACATTCGCTGGCGGTATTTACTATCAAAACACGCTTGCCCTTAAGGGCAGAAAAATCAAAATCACCACCTTCCAGGGTTTTTGATTTAAAGTCATATAAAGTCTTCATCTGCATATCCGAATTTGTTTCAATTTCAACTGCCTCTCCTTCTGCCGAGGCAATTTCAACGTTAGTAGAAACCTCCTGGCAACTGAGTAAGGCTGCCGAAATAAGTGAAAATGTGATAAACTTTTTCATGTAAAACAATTTTTGCGAATGTAGGTGAATAATGAGTTTTGATAATAGCACTTCCGTAACCGAATGAATCCACAATGGTTCAAACCTTTTTAGTACTCTATACGTAAATACAAATGAGTTTGGACTTTATGCAGCAATCAATCGTCAAAACAAAATATTTTAACCCTGCCCTCGTGTTCCTCCTGTCATTCCTTTTTATGAATGTAACGATAGCACAGTTGCGAGAAAGCAGGCCTCTACCCATTTTCCCCAAAAAAATAACCAACATACTACAATCTGGCCTTACGGGATGGTGCTACACCTTAGACGGACAATGGGTGACCGATAATATGAAAATCCCAGAACGTTTTATTTCTACTGATGTGGAGAACTACGAACTGGAGGAAAACCAGGCCGGTAATGATAACATTAAAGAACTACAACTGATCCCCATTCTCTATGGGGATGACACCTTGGTAACCTTGGTGAAGTTTTATAAAGATGGTTTTTTTGAGTTTGAGGCCCGAAGAAAAGGATGGACGGATGAAGTTATTGCCTACTACTATGTATTTAAGCAATCTGAACTTAACCGCTTGAAAAGCTCTATCAATGACAAGGTGCAAATCATAAACTTAGACCTATTGGACTTTGGTAAAATCCGAAATGCGGATAGGTTTAATATTATTGAACAGCTAAAGCCCATTCTGGTCGTAAGCCCTTCAACAAAAAGAAAACTTCAATTTACCATCCAAAAGAATTATCCCGAAAACAAACTACGATTTCAGTTTGCCAGCGTATTCCCCTATACCTCAGATGTCGAGGGGGTGAGACGAGATTTCACCCTGAATGGCAAATCGCTGTATGGAAATGTGCTTTTGCTGGATTACATGTACTATGAGTGTAAAGCCAAGGTTTTAGAGCAATTTTTTGATTTAAGTGCTGAGCAACGGTTTCAGTATAAATAAACCTGAATGGGGTGTTTGGTTTTACCCGTATGTGGCGTAGTATTGCTTTCTCAACACGCTACTAGCAATGAGCACATTTGGAAGAGACAAAGGAATTACCACAGGCTTTAATGTTGCCACTCTAATCCTCCGTTTATCCTTTGGTGGATTAATGCTAACTCATGGCTATAAAAAGCTCTTAAACTATAGCAACCTCTCCGAAAAATTCATGGATTTTATGGGGATGGGTAGCGAGGTATCGCTGATTTTAACCATTGGGGCCGAACTAGGTTGTGCCGTACTATTAATCCTCGGTTTGTTTACCAGATTTGCGGCCATTCCTCTTGTTGTTACAATGTTGGTAGCGGCATTATTGGCGCATGGTGGTGATCCGCTGGCAGAAAAGGAAATGTCACTACTTTACCTGGCCGGGTACCTCAGCATAATGCTACTGGGCGCGGGCAAATTCTCCTTGGACGATCTTATCTTCAAGAATAAAAAATCAAGAAAACGGTAGCTGTAAATTTGTAGAATAAAAAAAAAAAACGAATACCCTCAAGTCACCTTTGGGATATCCGTTCTCTCCGTTATTACTGAACAATTAAACGAGCTGAACTCTGCTGCTCTCCGTCAAGTAGCTGAATAACGTAAATGCCTTTTGTGAGGTTAGAAAAATCCCTTTCCAGCACCTCATTACCATTGGTAGCAACATCCTCCTGATAAAGCAATTGCCCGGTGAGTGAAACCACCTGAAGCCTGTGCTTACCAGGATTGTCTGGTTTGATGTTTAGAACCCCATTACCTGGGTTTGGATAAATGGCCAACTCCTTGTTTTCCAATTCATCCAATCCAACCGTTGTTATTCCTGTTACCCAAAAGTCTATCATATTGCCCGATAAAGTTGATGGTGCCACATAGCCATTTCTAAAAGCATCATTACCTGTCCAACTGTTATAGCGGGTTTTTGAATAGAGCAAATTACTTAACCCATCAGAAGGTGCTCCAATTTGTAAAGTTTCTAAAAAGTAGGGTGTATTATCAGCACTGTTTTGAGCGGTTAAATACAACCACGAAAGGTTGTTTACATCTGATTTGCCACCAGACACATAGTACTTTTGTGTATTGGGGTCATAACTTTGGCCGGGCACAAAATCACAGAACACCCCAAATTTTTGCCCTGCACCTATCTGTATAGGTGATGACGGAACAATCTTAATAAAGTTCACAGTGGTGTCCATATCCTTAAAGGCATACTTAAACACAACTTTATTGGCAGAGGTAATGTTGCCCGGTGTGCCGATTGTACTGTTACCCATGTATCGGGGTGTAGCCACATTTACCCTGTAAGGTTGATTTGGGAAAGTATTAGGGTTGTAACCAATCCCCACGTTCCAAACACTATTGTCGGTTTTGTATCCAAAATAGGCAGTTACCCTTAAAGTATCACCGGTATAACCACTTGTAGGCGAGGATGTACGATATCTCACTCCCACATATATAGTGTCTACTTCGTAAGCATCATTCTTAGAAAAATGAGGTTGGCCAATTACACTATAACCTACTGAGGTTGGATCCAGCACTTGCCCAAAACCATGGATATTGATGTTATCATCTCCTTTAAAATCCTGAATATAAGTGGAGTCCGGAGCCACAGGTGTATATACTGGCCTGATTAAATTGCCAAACTGAATTGCAGCAATTTCATAATGTGCCATTCGCTGACTTAAGTAATCCGGGCCGGCTGTTTTAGCTCGGGCTTCTCGTTGTATTAATTTGTTTTGTAAATCTTGTTGAAGGCTCGCACTTTCTGCTGCAGAAAGTGGAACTGCGATGTTCGGTGAGGTTTCAGCGGGTTGCTGAGCCGATAAAGAAAAAACAGCGAACATCATTGTGATGATTGTAACCCTTTTCATGATAAAGAACTTTGAGATTATTTCGCTGAATTTCAGGGTTACCTCAAAAGTAAGAAGACTTGTACCCAAAAAGTGTTAATGGCCTTTGTTAAAGTTCGTTAAAGTTCTCTGTGGACAAAAACAAAAAAGGCGACCAAAATGGCCGCCTTACAAAATTAGGTTTCTAATAAATGCTTACTGAATTACCAGTCTTGCAGTTTGTGAATTCACTTCTCCCTCCATCTTTAAAATGTAAACTCCTTTGGCAAGGGAAGAGAAATCTCTTGAAATCGATTTCTCACCATTCAGGCGAACTTCTTCATTGTAAATCATCTTTCCAGTAGAATTTACCAGACTTAGATTATAAATCCCTCCAGCATTTACCACAATTTCAACTTTTCCGTTTCCGGGATTAGGGAATACAGCTAAATCCTTGTTGATGGCATTCTCATTAAGGCCGATGGTGCTATTACCGGTAACCCAAAAATCAATAAGGTTCCCCCTAATAGTACTCGGTGAAGGGTATTCATTTCTAAAGGCATCGCTACCCGTCCAGGCAGCATAGCGAGTGTTTGAAAACAATGTATTGCTGATTCCTTCACTTGGCGCTCCAAGCTGCAATGGCTCTAAAAAATAAGGTGTGGCATCAGTACTGCTCTGCCTTGTAAGGTATAGCCAGGACATGTTGTTTACATCGCCCTTGGCTCCTGAACGGTAATACACCTGCGTTAAAGGATTATAAGCATACCCCGCTATAAACGTGCAGAACACTCCAAATTTTTCGCCAGCAGGTACTTGAATAGGCGCAGGCGGAACAATCTTAATGTAGTTTACAGCGGTATCGCTGGCTTTAAGTGCGTACTTGAGAACCATTTTAGCAGGCGCATTAATACTTCCCGGTACACCAACAGTTGGATTACCTGTGTAGCGTGGGCAAAGCACATTGATACGAGCCGTTTGTCCGGGGTAGGTGCTAGCGGAATAGCCAATTCCCACTCTCCAAACATTATTATTTTGATTATTTCCTTTAAAGGCAACTACCTGAAGTGTATCACCCGTAAGCCCAGATACAGAACTTGAAGTCCTATATCTAACTCCCACATAAATTGTATCTATGGTATAAGGATCATTTGGGTGAAAATAGGGCTGACCTACTAAGGCGAAACCTACTGATGTAGGATCAAAGGTTTGCCCAAAACCATGGGAGTTTATATAATCCGGAGTTCCAAAGTCCTGGATATAATTGCTATCAGGAGAAAAGGGAGAAAAAACAGTGCGCAACATAGTGCTGTATTGTATATCAGCTATATCCACATGGCTCATACGTTGGCTTACCAAAGCATTTGTTTTATAGCGAGCAACTGAGTTTTTTTGTTGCAGGGCCTTAAGGTCTAACTCTTTTTGCAATAGCTGCATTTCCTTCTGGGAAAGATTGTCCGATGCAATTTCTTTGTCTTGCGGAACATTTTGAGCCGAAACAGAGATTACAGCAAACATCAACGGAACAAGAATAATTTTCTTCATAATTTATTACTGATTAAAGTTTATCAATCTACACTCGAACAAACCAAATGTAGTGAGTTTAGCAATACGCCCATCATCTGTAAATCAATTAACTACAGCTATTAATAGTCCAATAATTACCATTCAATTATCAAAGTGAAACTCCTTTCTGGGGATTGTAATTAATCCATACTTTTAACATCTATAATTTTAATCCGTTCCTCAAAGTCCTTAGTTAAGTATGTTCTGTAAATCCTCTGTTCAACTGTTATCTAGTCTCCCATTTTTTGCTCTTATTATCTTATTTACGGTTTCTTGCCATGAGGATA
>CAXBJE010000282.1:0-5000 GCA_963975525.1 uncultured Owenweeksia sp.
CTATCGATTATCCTGCTTCGTTTATGCTGGTAGCCTCCATGAACCCCTGTCCATGCGGGTATTTTAATCACCCTAGTAAGGAGTGTGTTTGCTCCCCAGGCATCGTCCAAAAATACCTCAATAAAATCTCAGGTCCGTTACTGGATAGGATTGACCTGCACGTAGAGGTTACGCCAGTTAGTTTTGATGAGATGTCTTCCGAAAGGAAAGAGGAGAAAAGTGCGGATATACGGAAACGTGTGGTTGTGGCCCGAGATATTCAAATAGAAAGGTTTAGGGAAACTGAAGGTGTTTACAATAATGCCCAAATGCAAACACGCCACCTGCGGCAGGTTTGCCGAATTGAAAAGGAAGGCCAGGATTTACTTCGCCATGCCATAGACAAACTCAACCTTTCTGCCCGAGCTTATGATCGTATCCTGAAAGTAGCACGTACCATAGCTGATTTAGAACAAAGTGAAAACATTGAGACTGGTCATCTGGCGGAAGCCATACAATACAGAAGTCTGGACAGAGAGGGGTGGATGGGGTAACCTCCTAAAACATCTTTTGCTTTGACTTTGTATCGGGGGCATTTTTAGTCCACTCCAACGGGCCATCACACATCAATTCAATAACCATGGTATTGTCATGCCCAAAGTAGGTTAGCAATTGCTTCTTCCAGTCTTTGAAAATGGCTTCGGTATAATCGCTACAATCAAAATTGCAAATGATAATCTCCTTGTCATTAATAAGAATGATAGTGGGTTTAGCATATTCATAAGTACGTACATCACGCCCGGCTCTAATACTTTTACCTTCTATAAAGTTTTCCATCCAGTCTTTAAGGGCGTATTGGCGGTCATCAATATCCTCATATCCATAAATGGAAAAGTAAAATTTAAAGTAGCTGTTGTTGCCTATGGCATCTTCTTGCCGCTCTTTTGCCTTTAACAGGAATTGATCTTTCCAGGCAGGGTCTGTATCATCAATTGAACCGAGGTTACGATCGGCAATATTGAGGTACTTCATATCGTACTTATCGTTCTGATCGCTCTTGAAAGCAGAAATTTTTTGCTTCATTTCACCATCCTGAGCAAAAATAATTGAGGGCATAATTGTTATGACGAATAAGCCGCAAGCCGCGATGCCATTGCGAAGTGATAGATGTCTAAAATTGGATTCTAACTTTTTCAACATGTTATTTCTTAAGTTACTGAGAATAAAGATTCAGATATATTTGTTTAGTGAAAGTATTTTGCTTTATATTTGACGCAGAGTAGAGTTTTCAAATGTTTCATGACTTGACCTTTTAGGTTTATCAAGCCCCGCCACAAGCGGGGCTTTTTATTTTTGCACCTAATTCTAAATTTTCGATTCCTTTCATGCTTCGCAATTTTTTGGCCATTCTTTTTCTTACTCTATGTTCCTTTTCTGCTTTCTCCCAAATTGTAAATATTGAGTCTCTCCGTGCTACACAGGATAGCAATGGCTTTCATGGTGTTGAAAATTTCAACGTGGACTACGTACGCAATACTAAGGAACTTTTAACATTAACTAACAATTTAAGCCTTCAGTATAAAAGAGACAAAAGCGTTTATATGTTTCTAAACACGTTTGATGTCTCTTTGGCTAATGATGAAGTGCTGGAGCAAAACGGCTTTTTCCACCTCAGGTATAATTACAAAATTAATACCTGGCTTACCCTGGAGGCACTGGCTCAATACCAAACCAACGCTCCACTTCGTATACAGCATAGATTTCTAACAGGCTTAGGTCCTCGTGTAACCCTTCTCAAAAAAGATAGAAACAGTGTATATGTTGGTGCCCTTGTGTTATATGAGTACGATGATGAAGCAGCAAATGATATTGTGCATCGGGATGCCAGGTTAAGTTCCTATATCTCCTACAGTTTGCAGTTGGATAAGCGTGTGGAATGGTCTACCGTTGGGTATTATCAGCCAAGGTTGGATTATTGGGAAGATTTTAGAGCATCACTACAAGGTAGGCTGGCTATAAAGGTGTTTAAAAATTTCGCCTTCAATTCCATAATCAACCTCGCTTACGATGCATTTCCGGTGGTAGATGAAAGCATTCCTCAGCTTACAATGAAGTGGACCAACGGCTTTTCTTATAAGTTTTAAATGGTAATCAAATCTCCACGGCTAAAGAGCTTTCTTAATTCCGGTGGGATACCAAAGTTGTCATCCGAAAAACGCTCCAATTCGTCTTTGGTTTCTTTAGAGAGCAACGATTGGATTTCCTCCATTATATCATCACTAAGCAAGTAGTAACCGCCAGGTACAGCAATTTCATCGCCTTTACAGTGTGCATAAATTTGATACTCCTCCATTTCCATCACTTGTTTTCCATTAAGCAGGCATTCTCTTAATGGATCTTCCAAAAATCCTTCAGGGTCATCCATAGACGTTCTTCGTTCCATAGCCTTTTTAAAAAAGAAACTTTGAATATTGGAAACCGACTCTTTAGATAGATTGGATCGCATGCTAAAGGCACAGTCTAAACAAATGGCAACTTCAAAGAGTAACTCTTCACCTTCGGCTTCCTTAAATCTGCGGATGGCTTTTTCAATTACATATTCACTTTTGCTCTCCAAAAGTTCCTTTTCGCACATTTTACAGTGTTCAAAGGGATGTTCGGTAAGGCTGTTGTAAAACTTTTTTGGGATGTTCAAGGCGGTAATTATTTAATACAAAGTAAAGGGCTTTTTAGGAATCAGAAATTCAGAGAATCAACAAATTGACTTTTTGAGTTTTCCTTTTTGGGTGTGTGTAACTATCTGGAAGTACTTCTCCAAAATCTATCAGATTTTACTTTACAACCATTTGAAAACAAGTGATTTATAAACACTTAAAAAACAATAATATACGTTATAACAAAATCATAAGTAACTAAAAAACAATGAATTAAAATGCGTTTGTAAGAATTAAAAAATTAATTTGGCCGATGATTATCACTTGATCAGATTATACAAAAAACTCACTTTGAAAACTCTAGTTACTCCACTACTTTTTCTGTGTGCAGCTTTTTCTTTGTTTGCCGAGGGCACCAAAGAATTACGCCCCACAAGTGCCGCTGGCGGCCTTCTAAATCCATGGGATTGGGGGGGCGAGTTTGCCACTTATGGTGCTGCTCCCGCAGATCGCCTTTATTTTCATATTAAAAACTTCCAAAGCGAAAAGGCTTATCTGGGGTTTAATGCCCAATATGGTGGCAATACCTATTTGCGAATTAAGGATGCAAATGACAGTATTGTTTTTGGCCCAGTGCTGCTTAAGTCCTTTGGAAACCCCGGTTTTATTGCAAACTATACTGAGGCTGTTGCTGGTCCTGTAAATTTCAACTCTCAGGGTTACAACCCTTATGTATTTACTCCACATATGAATGGAGACTACTACATTGAGCTAAACAGGGATAATCCAACTGTAAAAACAGTACCCCCAGTTGGTTTTACAGGTGGGTACCGTTACAATCACTTTGATGTTACGGTTGCTAACACTCTTACAAATACTCCTATTAAAGGAAGGCTTTGGGCCTACAAGTGGGCTCTAACCAGTGGTAGCGGTGGTATTCCATTTAACGCCAAAATGTATGTGCTCCGCAGCGACAGTATCAGGTTTGAAGTAGACTACAATGGTATTGACCCTTACGGTTTTGGTATTGTGTCCAACTCCTTTGGTATTGATTCTACAGGAAACTATCTAGAAGACAGAAAGAGTAATGATAACTTATATGCTCAGGGAACAGTACCCTACAAGCCTCGTCATAAAATATTTGTAAACCCACCTGATGCTGCCGCTTATCCATACGCTACCGTACAACCCTCGGCTAATATTTCCGTGTTTGGGCAAGATGTTATCACAGGTTGTATCCTTACCGGTTATTGCTTTAATCTGGCTGTAACCAAAGAGGGACAGGTATCGGTGATATTGGATATGGATGCCGTCCCCGGATACCAAAAGGGTGGAAAGGATAGAATGCTATTCAGCAGGGTAGTTCAGGGAGCTAACTGTATACCATGGGATGGATTGGATGGACTTGGCGATACTGCCAGAAGTGCCAACATTGCCATTGATATGCACTACCAGGCCGGGTTGATTCATATTCCTATTTATGATGCGGAGCATCATCCCAACGGCTATATCTTTTCAAGATACAGAGGGCCATCTCAAAAAACCGTGCTGCCATTATACTGGGATGACTCTAAGTTTTCATCCAATATAAACCTTACAGGATGTACAACTCTTCCTTGCCGTAACTATATCAATAATTATGGTAACGAAAGATTTATTAATACCTGGAGTGCTGCTATTGAGCAGCGCATACAATTCAGTAATGTAAGATTTGAGTTTTGTCCTCCCGTAGCCGTTGATGATTCAGCCCATGTAAACGAGGGGAAAACGGTGGCCATAAAGCCATTAATCAATGACATTGCAGTATTGAACGAGATAAACCCTGTTTCATTAACTATTAAGGGAGGTCCGTTTAATGGATCTGTTACTTTTGATACACTTACCAGCACCTTTAGGTATACGCCAAACCTTGGCTTTAAAGGAGTTGATAGAATCTGTTACGAAGTATGTGACACTTTTTCACCACCAAGGTGCGACTCCGCATACATTTATATTACTGTGCATGATGCCAACCTTGAGCCGGATGTGGTTACTGTTAATGGTCTTACAGTAACTAACGACTCTTCTTCAGTACTTACGGTACTTGAGGATAATGTGCTTAATATTTGCCTGGGTTGGATAGAATATGATAATGATAGTGTATCTATTACTGGAGTATTTAGAGGGCCATCACACGGTAGCCTCGCTAATATTTTTGATGGAGATTCCTGCTTTACATATACACCAAATGCAAATTATTTTGGTCCAGATACTCTCATCATAGAGATATGTGATAATCAATCGCCAGCAGCTTGTGATACCTTATTTATACCAATTAATGTACTGCCGGTAAATGATCCTCCGGTAATATTATCAGGCAATGGAGTG
>CAXBJE010000283.1:0-4985 GCA_963975525.1 uncultured Owenweeksia sp.
GGAAACCTTAGTTGGGAGGCTGATGCACACGGAACATTGCAACTTCCGGGTATGACTTATAACAATATCCTTAGAGTGAAGCTAACAAGATCCAGAACAACGGTTCCGCCCATTGGAGGAACGGTAACTACCCATGATGTTAACTACCTGTACTTTTCACCTATGTATGAGTACATTATTCTAGATATTGAAAATGTTACAACTGATAATCCGGCACCATCGCCAGACGGATTTAACCGTAGAGTGTTTTATGCATCAGCACCTCCCATGAGCAGTGGTGTTCTGCCAACCCGCCCTGTTGGTTTGGATGAATGGAAGAATATTCAGTTTATGCATGTATATCCAAATCCAGCTCGGGATAATTTCAATGTTTCTTTAGCAACTTATAGCGAAGCAAGTGTTGAGGTAAAACTGACTGATATGGCAGGGAAGACTATCTACACCGAACAGGTAAATACCGAGGCAGGCTTATCAAACAATGTTTCAATTTCAGTACCGGGATTAGCATCAGGGGTTTACACACTTTCCGCAACTACTAATGGGGAGGTAACAACAGTAAAGGTTACGATAGATTAAGAAAGGCACCTAAGGATGTTGGCGAAAATTGTTCTTGTGCTACAATCTACCCTTCTTGGGTTTTTTGCAGGTGCTTTTTATAAGGCACTTACTATGCCTGAGGGGAGTGGCTTAGCAGGGGGCGCCATCGTCCTTTTTAGTGGTATTATTGGGGCGGCACTTACTTTAGTGCTTGCCCTTTTTTTGGTACAAAGGTTTACTTTGGCGGTACTAAAGCGAATTAATCTCGCCTTGTTCTTGTTGCTGCTAATCCCCATTGGATGGGTGATATACCGAATACAATCTAAGCCACCCAATGAAGGATTAAAGCCTAGAAGAGAAATTACCGAACCTGTAAAAGTGCCTTTGCGGTTTCAGGTATAAGTGATATGACCTTGTTGTGTTTTAAACACGGAAATAGGAATTCGCACTATATTCACAGGCTTCACCAAAATTCTATTCAGCCGGTTTAAATAGTTAATCTTTTGCTATGCGCGCATAGTAATTTTACTATATTTGAATAACCTTAAAACCCACACAACTTGAAATCAGAGGATACCATTGACTTTCACATTAAACGAACGTGGCAAAGTATTGCCAAGATGTATAATGAGGAAGCTTCAAAATACGAGGCTACCATGGCAACGGGCTATGTGTTGTTAAACATAGATATTGAGCATGGAACACCATCTACCGCACTAGGGCCAAAAATGGGTATGGAAGCGACCAGTCTTTCAAGAATATTAAAAAACATGGAGGAGCGTGGGTTAATTGAACGCAGACGAAATCCAGCTGATGGCAGAAGTGTGTTGGTTTACCTCACCAAGTTTGGAAAAGAAAAGAGACTGGACGCTAGGGAAGCGGTAGTTCAATTCAATAAAGTGGTGTTTGCTACAGTAGGAGAAGATAAACTTCAAACCTTTTTTGAGGTTATAAACCAGGTAAACGATTTGATTACCAATAGAAAAATATATCAACAAAAAACATGAATAGGACAATAAAGAAAGTGGCTGTTTTGGGTTCTGGAATTATGGGATCGCGGATAGCCTGCCACTTCGCCAACATTGGCGTAAAGGTGTTATTACTGGATATCCCGCCAAGGGAGTTAAATGAAAAGGAAGCAGCTAAAGGGCTGAGTTTGGAAGATAAGCATGTTAGAAACAGATTGGTGAATGATCACCTGCAAAATGCCCTGAAAAGCAATCCTTCTCCCATTTATGACAAAAGCTTTGCCAGCCGTATTACTACCGGGAACTTTGAGGACGATATGTCAAAAATTAAAGACGTTGACTGGACCATTGAAGTTGTGGTGGAGCGTCTTGACATTAAGAAAAAAGTATTTGATCAGGTAGAGGAACACCGTAAACCAGGAACCTTTATTTCTTCCAATACCTCTGGTATCCCAATCCATTTAATGACTGATGGCAGGAGTGATGATTTTAAGAAATATTTCTGTGGAACACACTTCTTTAATCCGCCCCGCTATCTGGAGCTTCTGGAAATCATCCCGACCAAGGATACCGATAAAGAGGTGGTGGACTTCCTAATGAATTATGGAGATGTGTATTTGGGCAAAACCACTGTGCTGGCAAAAGATACTCCTGCATTTATTGCAAACAGGGTAGGTGTGTATAGTATGATGGAACTCTTCAATAATGTGAAAGACTCCGGACTTAGCGTTGATGATATAGATAAACTTACAGGGCCGCTTATTGGTAGGCCAAAGTCGGCCACCTTCCGCACGGCAGATGTGGTGGGATTGGATACCCTAATACATGTGGCCAACGGACTTTACGAAAATGTGAAGGACGATGAGCGTAACGATATTTTTCAACTTCCTGATTTTATTAAGAAAATGCAGGAAAACGAATGGCTTGGCTCTAAATCAGGTCAGGGTTTTTACAAAAAGGTGAAGAATGATGATGGCAGTAGCGCCATTCTTTCTTTAGACTTTGATACCATGGAATACACGGCTAAGGAGAAAAGCCGTTTTCCGGTATTGGAAAAAACCAAGGGCATTGATAAGGTAGCTGACCGTTTTCCGGTTTTAGTAGATGCAGATGATAAGGCGGGTGAGTTTTTCCGTAAATCCTTTGCGGGATTATTTGCCTACGCATCACACCGTATTCCTGAAATTTCTGATGAGCTTTTTAGAATTGACGAAGGTATGCGTGCCGGCTTTGGCTGGCAGCATGGCCCTTTTGAAATTTGGGATGCCATTGGTGTGCAAAAAGGAGTAGAGCTTACTGAGAATCAAGGTCATAAAGTGGCAGATTGGGTAACAGAAATGTTGAGTAACGGACAGACCTCGTTTTATGATGTTAAGGTCGGAGTTCAACATTATTATTCCATTCCCGATAAGGCGATGGTGGAAGTGCCAGGCATACGTGAGCTTATTATTCTAGATCACTTACGGGAGACTAAAACAGTTTGGAAAAATTCCGACTGCTCTGTGATCGATTTAGGAGATGGCATTCTCAACATAGAGTTTCATAGTAAAATGAACTCGTTGGGTGATGGTGTATTAGCCGGAATCAACAAGGGTATTGAATTAGCCGAAAAGGATTATAGGGGAGTTGTAATTGCCAATCAAGGGCAAAACTTTACCGTTGGTGCCAACCTAGGGATGATATTTATGATGGCGGTGGAGCAGGAATATGACGAGCTGAATTTTGCTGTAAAGTACTTCCAGGACACCATGATGCGGATTCGTTATTCATCCATTCCGGTAGTGGTTGCGCCATTTAACATGACGTTAGGTGGGGGCTGCGAGGCAGTTCTTCATGCTGATGCCGTTCAGGCTTCCGCAGAAAGCTATGTAGGGCTTGTTGAATTTGGAGTTGGAGTAATCCCTGGGGGTGGCGGCACTAAAGAACTTACGCGCAGGGCGTCTCAACGGTATGTAAAGGATGACGTAGAGTTAAACGCTTACCGCGAAAACCTGATTAACATAGCGCAGGCCAAGGTTTCAACATCTGGTGTTGAGGCTTTTAATCTGGGATACCTAATTGAAGGTCGCGATAAAATTACAATGAATAAGCGCAGGCTTATCGCAGATGCCAAAGAACGTTGTTTGGCTTTGGCAGAAACCGGGTATCAAATGCCAACCAAGGAAAAAGACATCAAGGTTTTAGGGCGCCAGGCATTGGGAGCTTTTAAAGTTGGGGCTCACCAAATGTTTGAAGGTGGCTACGCCAGCGAGTATGAAAAAATGATGGTGGATAAACTCGGTTACGTGATGAGCGGTGGCGACTTAAGCGAAGCCACTTACGTTTCTGAACAATATCTGTTGGATTTAGAGCGCCAAACGTTTGTTAGCCTATGCGCAAACAAAAACACTATGGAGCGTATTCAGCACATGTTGAAGACAGGGAAGCCGCTACGCAATTAGATTTGAGACGATAGATGTTAGACCCAAGACTAAAATCTGGAAAGTAACTTTATCTATCACCAAGTTTATGATTAGGAGCAAAATCGTTTTAGGCATGGAGAGAATCTCACATCTCATGTCTAAAATCTAAAATCTTAAAAAAATGGAAGCATACATTGTTAAAATAAAAAGAACAGCCGTTGGCAAAGCGGGGCGTGGTGGGTTTAGGTTTACCCGCCCTGATGATTTGGCCGCAGCGGTAATTAAGGATTTAATGAGCAGCGTCCCCAATCTGGATAAAGAGAGGGTAGATGACGTGATTGTAGGTAATGCCATGCCCGAGGCCGAGCAAGGTCTTAATATGGGGCGCTTAATTTCATTGATGGGATTAAGTACGGATAGCGTACCTGGAGTTACCGTAAACCGTTATTGTGCCTCAGGGCTCGAAACCATTGCTATTGCCACAGCTAAGATAAAAGCTGGCATGGCAGATTGTATTATTGCGGGCGGTGCCGAAAGTATGAGCTACATCCCGATGGGCGGTTTTAAGGTTACGCCAAATTATAATACGGCCAACACCAATCCTGATTGGTATAATAATATGGGCCTTACAGCAGAAGCTGTTGCTAGCAAGTACAACGTGAGCCGCGAAGATCAGGATGCTTTTGCCTATCGCTCGCATCAGCGGGCATTAGCAGCCATTAAGGAAGGGCGGTTTGTAGAAGAGATTACTCCATACGAAGTAGAAGAGGTTTACCTCGATGCCAATGAAAAGCGCCAAACTAAAAAGTTTGTTGTGAATACTGATGAAGGCCCAAGAGCTGATACATCAAAAGAGGCGTTGGCAAGACTAAGGCCGGTTTTTGCTGCCAGAGGATCGGTTACTGCTGGTAACTCTTCCCAAACTTCAGATGGTGCAGCTTTCTCCATTATTATGAGTGAAAGGATGGTAAAAGAGTTAAATCTTGAGCCTATAGCGCGTTTGGTTTCTTATGCTGCAATGGGAGTTGAGCCACGTATTATGGGCTTTGCTCCAGCACCAGCGATAAAAAAACTACTG
>CAXBJE010000284.1:0-4985 GCA_963975525.1 uncultured Owenweeksia sp.
ATCATCGGCCAGGCAACCTCCAAAATTGAAGTCATCTAAAAAGTTGAGCCAGCTCAATCCTTCTAACTGATAGGGACGAAGGGAAGCGTTTAGCCCGGTTGGGGCTGCTACAGATTCAATGTTTTTAAAGCTGTTCAGCTTGTCACGATAATGCTGTATTTCGCTGATAACAGAGCTATCCAGCATTTCGGCCTCATACAACTCTTCAATGGTGGTGAAGGCGGTTTTGGGCATCAGCAACTCTTCCCTGGTCAATTGGCCTGCTGCAAAATAGCGGGCAAACTTCTCCGCCCACTCCTCGGGTATTATCCCAAGTGTGCCATCATCCAAGGCCACATATTTGTTTTTGTTTTTTACTGCTTTGCGCAGATGTTTTAATGAAGCCTTTTGATTTCCGAAACGCACATCCACATTAGTGTTAAACCAGTTGAGGCCGCTGGTTACTTCAATATTAACCTTGGCCTTATTAGGATTTATTTTGTTGTTGCTTATTTCACCAAAGCCAAAAACTTTAATGTCGTTTTGCTGCCAATCCTCAAAGGCATTTAAAAACCAGTTTTCATCTAGAAAATGAGATTTGTGGAGGTAGTAATAATGGAGTGCATTTTCCATCTGCTCAGAAAAGTGGGCGTGTTGGCGGGTGAGCATAGCCATAAAGCCATCTTCCATTTCATCATCCCGCTTAATGAAATAGGAATCGCCACGGGCATCTAATCCATAAAGCTGTGTTTTGGCTCGCAAAGGCACCTCCTGAATTCCATATTGCATTACAGGTAGTATGGAAATGTAATTGCCATCCTCCGTAAGGTAAATGAGTTTTTTGGGTGCTAATTCATTTGCCTGAGCTGGCAGTTGCTGAGGCGCGGGTTTTAAATAAGTACGGTCTATGGCCACATGGCTTTCCATTTCGGAGAGTACATCCCGCTGGAAGGCCTCATAAGAATCCTCTTTTAGTTGAAAGCTGTTGTCGTACTTTTTGAAGTAGGCAATGCTATTGAGCACCTCATTGTCTTCGCATAAATACCAATGATTGCCACGTACTATAAACTGGTGTAGCCTAACATCAATTTCATTAAGCAGGCAAGGCATTTCATTAATGCTCAACTCACCATAAACGGAATATTGATTTTTATCCCGCTCCACACGGATTTTAAAATCAACTTTTGGCATACTGATACTGGCAGGGGAGAGGGAGCGGACATTTACCTTTTCGGAAACCTCATGATTGTGTTCGTAAACCTGGTAACGCACCGGATTTTGAAACAGCATTTTTAGCGCCTCCTTATCCGCCTGAGACTTGTCATAAAAACTCTGAAACTTGGTGATAGCCGCATAAAACTTCAACTCCTCTGGCCTTTCGGCTTTCCACATAAAGTCAATGGGGTTGGCCACGCGTAAAGGGTTTTTAAGCTGCCCATCTTTACCAACCTTGCATTGTATGAGCTGGGCGCTAAAAAGCTTGTAATAGCGGTGTTGACCAATTACCAGTATAGTTTTGCCATCATCTTCAGGCTCTTTTTTCGCGGATGGGTAATTCGCCAAATGGTCTTCAACCGAAGTGATACCCTTTTTATAGGGCTCGTAGTTTTCCTGTATGTTTTTGGATTTTGGCGGCTTCATTTATGGTGGGCAAAAATGGACTTTTGTTCTATTTCTTCAAAAGCTCCATTAGGCTCTCATTTACATAATAATTGCTTTTGCCCTGTTTTTCCTTTGTGAGCAGGCCATCCGCTGCCAAGGAGTTCAAATAGGTTCCTGCCGTTGGCCGGGAAATGTTGAGTTCCTCCATCAAAAATTCAATCTTGGTGTAGGGATGTTTAAACAAGTGGTTGAGCAAATCCTGGCTGTAAAACTTGTAGTTGTTTCGTAGTTGGTGCTTCAGTTCTTGCATCAGTATTTTTAGCTCTTGGATTTGAGAAATGGTGTGATGGGCGGTTTCTTCCACGGCCCGGCCCATGTACAAAAGCCATTCTTCCCACTTTCCGCTTTGGCGGATGCCTTGCAGGCCACCGTAATATTGTGCTTTGTTTTGAATGATGTACCGGCTGAGGTAAAGGATGGGCAGGTGCAGTAAACCCTGTTGTACCAAATATAGGGTATTGATTATCCGACCAGTGCGGCCATTGCCATCGTAAAATGGGTGTATGCTTTCAAACTGAAAATGGATTATCGACATTTTTACCAAGGGGTCAGCATCCAGCATTTCGGGCTCATTAATAAATCTTTCAAGATTGGACATTAACTCCTCAATAGCATCTGCGTGCTGAGGCGGTTCATAAACAACCTCGCCTGTAGCTTCGTTTTTGAGGGTAGTGCCGGGCAGTTTCCTAAACCCGGCTTTATTATTTTCCAATTTTGCCTGTATGGCTTTTATGTCGTTGGAGGTTATAATACCTTTTTGTTTTACCCGCTCAAACCCTTCAGCCAGTGCGGTGGCGTAGTTACGCACTTCTTTAGCAGCGGGTTGTAGCATGGCCTCGGTTTGCAGGGTGCTCTTATACATTTCATCATGGGTGGTTACAATGTTTTCCACGGCACTACTGTCCTTGGCCTCTTTCAGGGAAAGGGTGTTTATCAAAATCTCCTGCCGGGGAATGCTTTGGGCCACACCTTTTAATTCGGCCAAAGCTCTGTGAGCAGCAACCATTTGGCGCAATACAGCTTTGGTTTCAAATTCTCCAGTATAGGGTAGTGGTTGAAGTTTCCAACTCATGTAAAAGGTTTTGGATTTCTTTATCACGTTTTTGATAACGTGTAAAGATAATTGGATTTCTTTTACACGTTGTGGTTTTCGTATAAAGGTTTTGGGGATTTCTTTTATATGAGTGCTTAGAGTCTTTTAACAGTTTTATTGTAGTCTGCTCCTCTCAGATACATCTGCCAATATTCAACTATCTGAAAATCATCAAAATAATTTTCTAACTTGAGGGCTTAATCAAACGTTTAATACTTATGAAAAATTTAACCAAAACCTTAATTGCGCTTCTGTGCGCTCCAATGTTGCTGTTTGCTCAAGAAGAGGAATCCGCAAAGTACAACATGGTTGTTGCCGAATACATTAAAGTAAAAGTGGGTATGGAGGCAAAATTTGTGGAGGCCGTAAAAAAGCACAATGCCAAGTTCCACGCCAAGGCTCCTTATGCTTCCAGTTTATTTCGTGTTAGCACTGGTAACGAAGCCGGCTGGTTTATCTGGACCATGGGAACCATGACCTTTACAGATGTGGACGGAGCGCCAGGAAGTGGAGCACATGCAGATGACTGGACTAAAACCATTGCGCCTTATGTTGAGGAGTATGGCCGTTCGGAATACTGGCGCCTAAATGAAAAGCTAAGTTCTTTTGATGATGATTCTGAGCCTTTACAAACCGTATGGTTTTTAGATGTAAAGCGCGGTGAGTACTATCGCTTCAAAGCCTTTATGGAAAAGGTGGCCAAGATTCATCAAAACAAGAAGGAGGAAATGCATGTTTGGATGAATGAATTCAACCAGGCAGATGGAAGAGATGTTGCTGTTACCTGGCCAATGGATAAGTGGGCAGACCTTGACAGTGATGATTGGAAAATGAAAGATGAATTTGACAAGGAATATGGAGAAGGAGCATGGGAGAATGCCCTTGAAGAATGGGAAGATGTAGTGGAAGGCGTAGTGCAGGAAGTTTGGGAGCGCGCCATATAGATTCTTGAAAATTGTATAAAAACGCCCCTTGATTTAACAAATCAAGGGGCGTTTCTGTTTTTTTCACCCAACCAGAATTTGGGTTTCTAGGGTTTACTGCCGGTTACCCTTGCATAAGGCACTTTCATAAAAAATACTGCAATAATAAGTACGGCAACAGCGGTTAGCATAAATGCCGTTTCGGGGCTGTAATAAAACCAAACTAAGCCTGCCAAAGTACTGGAAAGCATAGTGGCAATACTGCGTAATCCCTCATAAGTACCAATGGCAGTAGCGGAATCCTCTTTTTTGCACACATTACTTATCCATGCTTTTGAAACACCCTCGGTAGCGGCCGCATACACTCCATAGCCCAAAAATAGAATGTATAACATCCAGGTATCATGGGGCATAGCCATACCTAAATAGGTGAGGGCAAAAATGAAAAGCCCGGCTACAAACATTTTTTTAAGACCAATTTTATCGGCAAGGATGCCAATAGGGTAAGCACAAAGTGCATAAATCAAATTATAGAATATGTAAGCGCCAATCATCTCTGTATCGCTTAGCCCATGATGTTTTAGCATTAGCAACAGAAATATATCCGAACTATTAAAAAGTGTAAAGCAATTAACCCGCCTAACAACCAGCGATACTCTGGTTTACTATTGGGAATATATTTCAGGAAACTTAATAAACCAGGCCGTTTGGTAGCAAGGCTTGGTTCCATAGGTTTTTCCTTTATCCAAAAGGTGGTGAATATTCCAATAAGGCCTGGCACAAATGCCAAAAAGAAAAGAGTACGGTACGAGCCCGGATAGAAGTACAGAAAGGCTAATGCCAGCAACGGCCCTATGGCCGCCCCTAAAGTATCCATACTTCGGTGGAAACCAAATACAGTAGCTCGGGTTTGTGGTGTTGCTTCCGCAGAAAGTAACGCATCACGGGCTCCGGTTCTTATGCCTTTTCCCAATCTGTCCAAAGTACGGGCAGAAAACACCCAAAGCGGCCAGGTAAAAATTGCCATCATAGGTTTAGATAAAGCACTAAAGAAATAGCCAAGTTGCACAAATGGCAGGCGTTTGGCTCTTACGTCTGATAGCTTGCCAAAATAGCCTTTGCTTAATCCTGCCGTGGCTTCAGCAACCCCTTCTAAAATTCCAATAAGTACTACAGAAAAGCCAATGCTTTTAAGATAAAGCGGCATAACGGGGTAAAGCATTTCGCTGCTTACATCGGTAAACAGGCTTACCAGCGAGAGTATCCAAACGGTGCGGGATATTTTGCGCATTTACAAAACCAGGTATTAATGACCGTAGCCAAAAGTA
>CAXBJE010000285.1:0-4975 GCA_963975525.1 uncultured Owenweeksia sp.
TATTACAGCAATTCACAAACGCATAGAGTTGAGTTTTGTATTGAACAAAAAGGAACTACAACCTGCCAAACCATTGAACCCATACTGTTTGAAACCAGAATATACGTTTTACGTGAAAAACGCAAAGGTGGTTTAGAACTCGGAACCTTAAAAGGAAATGCTGAAGATGACCTTTATAAGGATTTGAGGGCTGGCCGTTTGGAAAGGGTAATGCCCAAACCTTAGAAAGTAATTAGAGGTCATGCTCTTCCTCATGAAAAACGGGCTGACCAATGGCCTCCTCCATAAAGGTTTTTAAAATTTTCATTTGATGTTGAGCTTTGGACTTCCCGCCAAGTGCCGCCAAATAGAAAAACAATACAATAGCAAATCCCGCTGGGATTAACCACAATGCTAACACCCCTTTACCTAAAGTCCATTGGGAATAGCCCAGCACCAAGCCCGCTAACATCGCCAATCCACCTAAGGTGTAAAAAAACATAAACATAGTCCAGATACTTGGCTCCGGGCCTATGAGCACTCTAACTGTGGTCTTTCCGTTTTGCCCATCTTCAAGGTTTACATCTAAAGTAGGGCTCCAAAAGTGTTTATGCTTCTGCGGAAAGGAAATTATCAGGTGTCCGTGTACTGAGCGGTATCGCAACTCGTATTCATTAACCGATTTATCCTTTAGGGCCGTTCTCATTCCATTGCGGATATCTTCTGAGGAAAGTTCTGTACTAAACTTATAGCGGGGGCGCAAGGTGGTGTCGGTCATGGGAGAAGATTGGTGATTTGAGGATTTGAGGATTTGAGGATTTGAAAATTAGTTAGGCAATATGGAAAGGGAAATGATAAATATCAATTTAGGTTCTCAATATCTTTTAAAAACTGCGTTCTTAAAGAATCAGGCATTGGTGGGTAAATATGTTTCTCAGCCTTAATTAAAAACTTTGGGAATCTTCTTTCATAAAAATTTGAGTCTAACTGTTGACTACAAAGATCTTCATCAAGCCACTCAATCTTTTTCTTCATCAATGCTATATAAACCTCAAACATGTCCATTAAGCAGGATTTAAGAACAAACCCTGATATTTCATCAGCCCACTGCAACTTAAATATGATACTTCGATCGTAAACTGAAAAATAAGTCTGATCCACCCAACTCATTAGTTTACTTTTAAAATCAACTGGCTTTAATGTATCCCAGTCAACCATTATCGTACTATCATTAAAAACTGCTATCCTGACCTTAGGAGAAAGAAATTGGCCTGGCGGATCAACATTACAGCACGGGCAGTATCCATTGCTTATTTCGGTTAGAACTTTTAGATACTCCGATTTTGAAAGTTCAATTGAACTAAAATAGACTTGTTTACCAACACATGTATCTTTTCCCGTTTGTGCTACTGCAGATTTATAAAGCTCATCCATAGATAAGCTCAAATCCCAATTTATGTTAACAGTTGAGTCCCAAGGTTCCTGATAGTAAGGAAATAAAAGAGCCTTTTCATTGTCGCAGAAATGTCTTGTACTTTCCTCATTTTGATTGGAACAGGAAATCATCAGCATGGCGAACGCACATCCAAAGACACGCTTTGCTACTTTATTCATAAATCAATTTTGAGGTTTCTAATTAACGATAAATATGGAGTATGGATACATCTTTTAAAGAACGGGACTTGTCACCCCCCCAGCCCCCCTCAAGGGGGGATAAGACGGCTCCGTTTGAGGTTAAGTGTAGCTATCCCCCCTTGAGGGGGGCTGGGGGGGGGGTGATTACTACACCCAAATTAGAATTCATCTACTACCTCTTTCCCAATTAATCGCCTTACTTTTGCACGCTCAAAATTCAGGCAATGATTCAGGCAAATAATGTATCCCTTCAGTACGGCAAACGAGTTCTATTTGATGATGTTAACATCAAATTTCATGGTGAAAGATGCTATGGATTAATTGGGGCCAATGGTGCCGGAAAATCCACTTTTCTGAAAATCCTTTCGGGCGATATTTCTCCAACCACTGGAAACGTATCTCTTGAACCCGGCAAAAGGATGGCTGTGCTTTCGCAGAATCACTCGGATTATGACATGCACACCGTGCTACATACCGTAATGATGGGCCACAAACAGCTTTGGAATCTTATTCAGGAAAAGGATGCCATCTACGCTAAGGAAGACTTTAGTGAAGCTGATGGTATTAAAGCCGCTGAACTGGAAGAGAAATTTGCCGAGATGGACGGATGGAATGCCGAGAGTGATGCCGCCAGCCTTTTGAGTGGTTTGGGCATTGATGAAACCGACCACTACAAATCCATGAATGATATGGAGGGTAGCATGAAGGTACGTGTGCTATTGGCACAGGCACTTTTTGGTAACCCCGATGTGCTGATTCTGGATGAGCCTACCAACGACCTTGATTTGAAAACCATTGGTTGGTTAGAGGACTTCCTGCTGAACTTTAGAAATACAGTGATAGTGGTTTCTCACGACCGTCACTTTTTGGATGCCGTTTGTACCAATATTGCCGACATCGACTTCCAGAAAATAAAGCAGTTTACCGGTAACTATACCTTTTGGTATGAAAGCAGCCAGTTGGCATTGCGCCAGCGTTCATCTGCCAACAAAAAAGCGGAAGAAAAGCGCAAGGAGCTACAGGAGTTTATTTCGCGCTTTAGCGCAAATGCCTCTAAAAGTAAGCAGGCAACCAGCCGTAAAAAGCTTTTGGAGAAAATTAATGTGGACGAAATTCAGGCTAGTAGCCGTAAATACCCTGCTATTATCTTTAATCAGGAGCGCCAGGCCGGAGATCAGGTACTGGAGGTGGAAAACCTAAGTGCCCATTCTGAAGATGGAACTTTGCTATTTAAGGATGTAAACTTTAAGGTGAACCGTGGAGATAAAATCACCTTTTTGAGTGATAACAGCCTGGCCATTACCACCCTGTTAGAAATATTGAACGGCAACTTAAAGCCCGATACCGGTAGCCTTACCTATGGGCAAACCATTACTACCTCTTACCTGCCAAACCACAATGATAAGTTTTTTGATACCAAGGATAACCTTGTGGATTGGCTGCGCCAGTACTCCGAAAACAAGGATGAAGTTTATGTACGTGGATTTTTGGGTAAAATGCTTTTTACAGGCGAAGAGGTTTTTAAATCTGCTTCGGTACTTAGTGGAGGGGAGAAAATGCGCTGTATGCTTAGCCGTATGATGCTTAAGGAAGGAAACGTACTGATGCTTGATGAGCCAACCAACCACCTTGACCTGGAGTCTATTCAGGCCTTAAACAACTCATTAAAAGACTTTAAGGGTACTATACTGTTTACCTCTCATGACCATACGTTTACTCAAACCGTGGCCAACCGCGTTATTGAAATAAGCCCTAATGGAATGTTGGATAAGTTGCTGGAATACGATGAGTACATCAGCGAGCCAAAAATCCAGGAGCAACGCGAGGCGCTGAAGGGGGCGATGGTTTAGTGGTGGAGGTTGAAGGTTAAACGTTGAAGGTTGAAGGTTGAAGGTTGAAAGTTGAAAGTTGAAAGTTGAAAGTTAAAGGTTGAATGTTCAATGTTCAATGTTGAAGGTCAAACGTTAAAGGTTGAATGTTCTGTCATCCTGAGTGCTCCGGCCACAAGCCAGAGTGTATCGAAGGATGAAAAGTTGAATGTTCTGTCACCCAGAGTGAATACAGTGAAACTGGAATTGTATTGAATGGTGTTTTGTTAATGTCCGTGTCACCCTGAGTGCTTCGGCCACAAGCCGAAGTGTATCGAAGGGTGTTTAGATGAAAATCGTTGCACTGTGTGCTTGGCCAAGCGAGGTGGTAAACTAGCCTTCTTAGACTTAAACTAATCCTGCACCGCAGGCTCTAGCGCTACAATATGCGCAACATCCATTCTTTCTATTTTTTCGGCTTCTACCAATGGAGAATCAGGGGCAACAGTATCCTTTATTAGTGCTAACCTGCAGTGCTGTGGGTTTCCGTTAAGTAAATGGTTGTTAAACTTGGTGGGGATAACAATCAGTTTTAATTCCTGTTGCAACCAACTTTCAGGTACGTCCGTTGGGCTTACTTCGTAGCCATTAAAGTTACCATTTACCACCAGTCTTTTAGTGAGAACGCCAGATAGCGGCAGTTCCATTGAAAGCTCATCTTCCCTCCTTGTCCAGGAATTGCCAGCCGTACTCAATCTCACCTTCATCCCCAGGTAATTGGGATAGCGATTTATAAGTGGTAAAAGCATTTTTTTAAACCGCAATGGCATTATATAGCCATGCACCACATTGAGGCTGGTAAAGCTCACCACCAAATACATCAACACATAAGAATCAAAAAAAGCAGCACCTTTTGCGAATGCATAGGCCCACTCCTGCCCTCTTGAAAATAGCATAAATACAAATCCTAAAACCAGTACTCCAACCAAATAGGTGGTGAGGTAAAACTTGTACTTGGCGGTACGCAACCTACGCTCTTGCTTGTAATAGGGAGAAATGTTTATCAGGTTATTAATCATCATCACCAAAACGTGAATAGAAGCCAGAAAAAAGAAAACCGTGAGAAGTGGATACGAAACACTTTCGGTTATGACCCAGAAATCGTAAAAGCCATGGGCCAGCGCTGCCAAGGCGAAGCCCTTAATAAAGGGTAAAAACAAACCCTTCTTTTTGTAATGGGCTATGGACAGAAAGTAACAGATAATGCTCGTATCAAAAATGTGGCTAACCGTACTGTATAGTGCTCTTCCCGCAAGGGCCGACAAATTTGTGTTGTTTAGATATTGAATGTTCTCAATAAAGGCAAAACCCAGAGCACACACGCCACCGTATAAAATATAATCATACGGCTCATTTATAAAGCGGGTAAACCGCAGCATCAATAAAAAGGGTAGAATTTTCACAATCTCCTCCGGGACACCAATAACAACTACGCAGTAAATAAAATCACCCAAAAAGGAGCCATCCAACGAGAATCCAAAGCTTCTTAAAAA
>CAXBJE010000286.1:0-4964 GCA_963975525.1 uncultured Owenweeksia sp.
AAAAAAACGTGCGTAATAATCGCGAGTTTGATGCCCTTACCAAAGAAATTGAATTCCAAAATCTTGAAATAGAATTGGCAGAAAAGCGCATTCGCGAATTCAAGGCCAAAATCGAGAACAAGAAGGAAATTTTTAAAACTTCTGTTGACAAGCAAAAGGAAAGAGCTTCTCACCTTGAATTTAAGAAGAGCGAGTTGGAAAGCATTCTTAATGAAACCCAAAAAGAAGAAGATGCTCTATTGAAAAAATCAGCAGAATATGCTGAGAAGATTGAGGAGCGTTTGATTAAGGCTTACCGCAGAATTCGTGGAGGTGCTAAAAATGGTTTGGCTGTGGTAGCAGTAGAACGTGGTGCTTCTGGTGGTTCATTTTTCACTATTCCACCACAACGTCAGTTGGAGATTGCATCACGCAAAAAAATCATTACTGATGAGCATTCTGGTCGTGTTTTGGTTGACCCAGACTTGGCTAAAGAAGAGGAAGAGCGTATGGAAAAGCTTTTTACATCTTTTTCAAAATAAGATAAGCTCACTGATAATATATAGTACTAAAGGGATCCTGCGATCCCTTTTTTTATGAGGTCAATTTTTATTTTCATAGCAGTATTTACTCTTTGCCTGCAAGGCATGGCGGCTGATGCCAGATATACTCCTGCCTACAAAAAGGCATTTGGTTATATAACCCAGCTTCGCTTCGCTGAGGCCAAGTCATTGGTTTCGGCTGAAAAGTCGAAATATCCAGACAACAAAACCGGGGCTTACCTTGAAGCGGCCATGTTATGTGCCGAAATCTTCACCAATGAGGATCAGGCATATTATGCAAAGGTTCAGGACAGAATTGATGCCTTGATACTGGAAATTGAAGAGGTGGATGATACAAATCCTTATCGCAGACTGTTTTTAGGAGAAATTTATGTAGCACAAGCTACCCTTAACGGGAAGTTTAAGAATAACATAAAAGCGGCCTGGCAATTTTATAAGGCCTATAATCTGCTTACTGAAAATGCCGAGCGCTTTCCCTCATTTATGCCCAATAAAATTCCGCTTGGTGTTTTATACGCTGGTATCGGTAGTTTGCCCGATGATTATAGATCGCTGGCCTCGCTGCTCGGGTTTGATGGTAGTGTGCAAGGCGGAATAGCTATGGTAAAGGAGGCCTTTTGGCGCCTTTCGGCAGATAACGACTTAAACTTTTACAGGCCCTATGCGGGTTTTGTGTATTCCTATGTTACCTATCAGTTGGGCGCTACAAGTGATATAAGTCCTGAAAAGTTGGGGTTAGATGTAGCCAACAGTAGCTTTCTGATTTTCGCGCAGGCCCTGGTTGAATTGGAAAATGGTAATGCCCAAAAAGCGCTGGACTGGCTTGACAACCGACCAGTGGGGAGTAAATATTTTGAATTTGCCTATTTAGATTATATGCAGGGCAAAATACTTCTCGGCTTAGAGCCGGATCGCTGCGTATCTTATTTCAACAAATACTTAAAAGCCAACAGGGGCGGGGTTTACGTAAAATCATCCTATAGATATTTAAGCTGGTACTTCCTCCTGAAAGGGAATGCGGCAAAAGCTGAGGAAATGCGTGAAAACATCTTCCGTAAAGGAAATACCAACACAGGTGCAGACAGGCAGGCATTGGAAGAGGCGACAGTAGGATTTAACAAAACACTTATTGAAGCAAGGGTTTTGTTTGATGTTGGAGAATATCAAAAGGCAGAAAATGCTCTTAAGGAATCGCCAGTTTCAACTTGTTGTAAAACCCCGGCTGAAGAAGCCGAATACTATTATAGGTACGGCCGTATTAAGCAGGAAATGGGTTTGTCCTCAAGCGCGACTTTATTGTTTGCCAAAGCACTTGGTGTATTGAATGCCTCTTCCAGTTTTGCAGTGGGTAATAGTGCACTTCAGCTAGGTATTTTGCATGAAGAACAAGGCAATAGAACCAAGGCCATTGAGTATTACAAAAAGACCTTGAAGTATTCTGGCTATCCGTTTTACGAAGGGGTACATCAAAAGGCCAAAACGGGCCTGGCCCGGCTAAAAGGTTAAGGTTGCAAATTTGAAGTAATTCAAAGGGCTTCAAACCTATTAAAGTTATTATTTTCACCGCGTTAAAAATCGCTTATGCAATCACTGCTTACCATTACCTGGGATATGAGCCGGGGCCTTGATCTAGGAATAATTACCCTCCGTTATTATAGCTTATTATTTGCCCTGGGCTTTGTACTAGGCTATATGCTAATGAAGCGGATTTTTAAGAAGGAAGGTGTACCGCAGGAAAAGCTGGATACACTACTAACCTATATAGTAGTTGCAACAATAGTTGGTGCCAGGTTGGGCCATGTTTTCTTTTATCAATGGGATTATTACTCCGAAAACCTGCTGGAGATTTTTATGGTGTGGGAAGGCGGACTGGCCAGCCATGGTGCTGCGGTAGCCATTATTATTGCTGTAATTATCTATTGCAGAAAGGTGCTTAAAAAACCAGCCCTTTGGATGCTGGACAGGATTGTATTAACAGTAATACTTGCTGCGGTACTAATCAGAGTTGGTAACTGGTTTAACAGCGAGATTTACGGAGATATCGAGAACTCTGCTTTTCAAACGGTTTTTACAGATCCACCAAGGCAGCGCATAATGGCGAGCTTTGATAAGGTGATTGAATCTGTGGAGTACACAAAACTTGGTGGTGAAGAAATTACGGATACCATCGATTATCCCTTGTATAATATGCAGTTTGAAATACTTCCGGGAGTATCTCAGGAAGTGGCAACGGCTACCATTGAAGCTAAGGTTATTCCCTATGTAAATTCATTTGACAAAGAAAACAGGAATATCATTTTTCCGGAGGGAGCAACGGTAGTGTGGAATGAAGCCAAACCAAATATTGCAACGGTAGAGGTTTTGGGGGTACCCAGAAGTCCAACTCAGTTGTATGAGGCCTTTGCCTACTTTTTAATCTTCCTTACGCTTTACCGTTTGTACTTAGTTAAAAGTCTGGCAAACAAGCAGGGTTTCATTTTCGGCATGTTCCTGATTATGCTTTGGGGCTTCCGCTTTTTTATTGAATATTTTAAGGAAGTGCAGGTTACACGCGAAGTGGGACAATCACTCAATACCGGACAATACTTGAGCATACCACTAATTATTGCTGGTATTTACTTTGTGGTAGCTGCTAAAAACAAAAGCAATGAATAGAAACACTAAGCGCATAGTAGCCATAGTTTTACTGGTTGCTTTTGGGTTGTGGTTGGTATTTACCGTTTTTCCTTTTGGTGGCCCTGAGGGTGCTACGGGCGAGCCTGCTACAGCAACCAAAGTGTACGAACCCAAGTTTACCTATGAAGGTGATTTGGCGTTTATCTCTCCGGAAGGAAACGACACAATAACAGAGATACAATTGGAACTGGCCGAAAAACCTGAGGAAATTCAATATGGCATGATGTACCGTAAGAGTATGGATGCCAATACGGGTATGTTGTTTTTTATGGGTGCGGAGGAGAATCAGTCTTTTTGGATGAAGAATACCTATGTGTCTCTCGATATTATTTACATCAATAGTAAAAACGAAGTGGTAAGCATTCAGAAAAATGCTGAGCCATTAAGTGAAACTAGCCTGCCATCTGAAGGCCCGGCCTCATTGGTGTTGGAGGTAAAAGGTGGGTTCTGCGATCAATTTGGAATTACAAAGGGAACCAAAATCGCTTTCAGCAAAAACTAATAAATCCAAATGGGTTTGTTTAAAACGCCTTTGTTGATGAAGGCTACCTTAAAACCGCTGTAGGTTTTAATCTCATATCGGTACACTTCCACCTGTATATAGGCTTTTCCTTTTCCAAGGGATTTAAGTTCGGCCACAGTAAAAGTGGCAGGTGCCAGTACATTCATTTTTTTTATCAATGAAGTTTCTTTACCTCTTATCAGGTAAGAAATGCTATCCAGTTTACCCAAATTGGTAAAGGGGTTATTAAGGTCAATCATCATGTCAAATGGAGCTGAGGACTGAAGGCTATCCTTAACATTTACATCCCCAATTTCAGGAACCTTATAGGGAAGTACCTCTTTTATTGCAGGATTTAATACCGTCTCGGATACATCCCAAATTACTGAGCTGCCAAAATCAATGCCCTGTGTATTTCCTGGCGAAGTGGAATACTTACCCAGCTTCTCGTTTAGTTGAGTGCCCTCGGTAGCCACCCATTGCGGTTTTATGATGGCGCCATTGCTGCTTTTAAAATGCGCATGTCCCCATCCCTGTATATAAGTGATTTTACCAATAAACCCAGAATCAACAATGGTACTAAAGTAAGTGGCCTGCAAAGTGCTGTTGGTTCCTGCAATAGTGGTTAGCTTTATTGATGGAGCAGCTAAGTCCGCTATAGTTGGTTCAGGGCCATCATCAGGCTCCTTACAGCCGGAAAGTGCTATAACGAGTAAAACAACCTGAATAAATCTTTTGTGGGTGGGCATGGTGGAGCAAAAGTATCAGAAATACCACACCATGGATATACCAAAAAAGGAAATGCCGATTCATAATTATGAATCGGCATTTTTGAGTAGCGATTAGCTAGTTGATTATTTTAAAGTAACCGACTTTGTATTTGCTCCTTGATTAATAAAGGCCACTTTGTAGCCATTGTAATCTTTTAACTGATAGTTATACGCTGCCACTTGCAGAAAGGCAAGGCCTTCGGCCAATGTTCCCATTTGGCTGGCGGTAAAGGTGGCTGAAGTTGCCGACTTGCTTTTGGTTTGTGATAATATCTTTCCATTCTTATCAATTACATTAAAAAGAATAGAGTCAGCTGAGCCAATGTCAGAATACAGATCATTGGGGTCGAAACCAAGGGTTAGATCACTACCGCGACTTACCTCTGCGCTTGCGCCAGAAAGAGCTCCTACTTGTGGAACTTCTTTGTTATATACTTCATTTATGGCTGGGACATCGCCATTGCCGGCCACTTT
>CAXBJE010000287.1:0-4961 GCA_963975525.1 uncultured Owenweeksia sp.
GCTTTAATATGCCCAGGCTACGGGCAACATTTCCTGTATGAACATCCAGCGGGCAGGAGAGGAGCCTCGCAGGGTGATTGGGCCAAAGCCCGAAATCAACCCCTTTATTATCGTTTCTTACCATCCATCGCAAATACATGTTAAGCCTTTTACAGGCCGAGTTTGCCAGCGGGTCCGAAACATGTTTTTTGGTTCGTGGCAAATGTTCCAACTCAAAAAATATTCCGCGAAAGCGGGACAAGGCCCCTTGCATATTATCTTCTTCAGGAAGTGGGAGCAGAGTGTTTTCAAGCCCCTTATGATTTTTATAGATGTTTTGCAGCGAAGCGAGGAAGTATACCAAGTCATCATAGTTAAAGGTGCGATGCACAAAACCCTCAAAGCGTGTTCTATCCTTTGGTTTGTGGTGTAGGATAAAATCATGCGGAGCATTGTCCATCAAATGTTGTAACCGAGATGTATTTTTAATGATGGTTGGCCTTTGTCCCCAGGCCAATGTGGCTGCCAAAAAGCCAATTATCTCAATATCCTTTTTTTTACTAAACCTGTGTGGGATTTGAATGGGGTCACTCTCAATAAATTTAGGAGAATTGTATTGCTCTGCCTTTAGGTCTAAAAACTCCTTTAGCTCCGATTTTCGCATCAGGCCTGCTTCTTCATCAGTTTACGAACGCGCTCTAAGTCTTCCGGGGTATCCACAGGTATACTATCGTGATCCACAATTTTCACCCGTATTTTTCGCCCAGCTTCCATCCACCTGTTTTGCTCTAGTGATTCGGCTGTCTCAATGGCGCTTTGCGGCATATTAGAAAACTCTTCCAGCGCTGCGGGAGTGTAGGCGTACAGGCCCAAATGCTTATAATATGGATGATGTTTCATCCAGTCCTTTTTATCAGCTCCACGCACATGGGGCAATGGCGACCGGCTGAAATACAAGGCATCACTGTTTTTATCCATTATCAGAAAAACCCTGTTTTCGTCAAACAACACATTACCATCAGTGATTTTTACAGTGAGCGTAGCCATTTCCACATTGTGGTCATTAAAACTACTTACCAGGGCGTTTAATATTTCTGGTTCAAGCATGGGTTCATCACCCTGAATATTCACAACTACATCAAAAGGAGTTGAGTTTGTGGATTGGTAAATCTGATAAGCTTCCAGGCAACGATTGGTTCCCGTTGAATGCTCCACTGAGGTGAGCACCACATTTCCACCAAATCCCTCTACAGCCTTCACTATACGTTCATCATCAGTGGCAACCACCACATCCGGTATTGCCTTCAACGCTCTTTCATAAACATGTTGAATCATTGGTTTACCATTGATATCGGCCAAAGGCTTTGCCGGCAATCGGCTAGAGGCGTAACGTGCAGGGATTATTCCTAATACTTTCATGAGGCCAAAAATAGAAAAAGGCCGTTCCGCAACAGCGAAACGACCTTATTTAGATTTTACGATTAGTTTATGAAATTTGGTTGATGAAAAAATAATTTTAAACAAGTCTTAGCCAGGTGGGTTTCTTTGTAATGTAATAAGCCGATTTAGGTTGGTAGCCAGTGGCAACAGTGCTGTTAACATAAGCACTGACTTATCAAACTTAAGATTGCTTTACAGCTTAAAAAAAATTTTCTTTGCATCCTGCTAAAGGATGTGCACATTACCTAATTAATACTTAACACATCAAATTCATGTTATTCCCCCGCTTACTATTATTTAGCCTACTAATTATGGCTCCAATGGCATTTATGGCTCAGCCTAAAGATGTGATAAAGGAAAAGTTTTATCAGGCCATGTCCTCGAACGATTTGGCTTTAGTTGAATCTGAGTTACAAAGATTGGAAAAGCTTGGCCCCGCTGCTGAGTTGGCTCATAAAGGGGCACTTATAATGAAAAAGGCCGGCCTGTTGGAAAAAGTGAGTGACAAGCTTGAAACCTTTAAAAAAGGGAAGGAAATGTTGGAAAAGGCCATAGTTGCCAAGCCAGCCAGTGCAGAGTTTAGATTTCTACGAATTATGATTCAGGAAAATGCTCCGTCTATTTTAGGATATGGCAGCAATCTAGAAGAAGATGCTAATATGGTTGGGGAGAAATTTCATGAATTACCCAAAGAAGTACAGGAAGCCATTGTGGCCTACAGCAAAAATTCCAAAATACTGAATACCAAGAGTTAGTTTCCTTAAAATCATGAATAAAAAGGTACTAGCCCTTTACTTTACCCAGACCGGTCAACTACAGGATATTGTAGAAAACTTTACAATCCCCTTTAAGGAAAACCCAGAGGTAGACCTGGAGGTGGTTCGTATTTACCCAGAGGATGATTATCCATTCCCTTGGTCGGGTAAACGCTTTTTTGAGGCTATGCCCGATTCAGTATTGGGAAATCCACAAAAGCTAAAACCCTCTGAGTTTAATCAGCCCAAGTATGATTTGGTGGTTTTTGCCCATCAGCCCTGGTTTTTATCGCCAAGTATTCCGGCAACATCTATTCTTAAAAATGAGAAGGTTAAAGCCATTTTAAATGATACGCCAGTTGTAACTCTTATTGGCGCCAGGAACATGTGGCTCAACTCACAGGAAAAAGTAAAAAAGCTTTTGCAGGATTCCAGCGCAAAACTGGTAGGGAACATCGCTTTGATTGATAGAGCCAATAACCTGGCTAGCGCAGTGGGCATTGTGTATTGGCTTATTGGCGGCAAAAAGGAGAGATACCTCGGTATATTTCCTAAGCCAGGTGTTTCTGATGAGGACATTCAAAGTACAGCAACTTATGGAGACATGGTGCTTAAGAAGTTGCTAACTGGTGATTTGGCCTCGCTTCAAGCAGATTTGGTACGTGCCAAAGCCCTGGAGGTGAAGCCCAATATTATGTTTATCGAATCTAAAGCCGGACGATTGTTTATGATTTGGGCCACCTTTATTTCAAGCAGGCCTAACCGTGGTGCTTGGCTGGTTGTCTTCAAGTATTATCTTTTCTTTGCACTTTTCATAGTTTCGCCTATCGTCTTATTGCTCAACATAATTTTGATAAGGCCATTCAACTCAAAATCGCGAAAAGCGAAAAAGAACTACTACTTAGGACTGAATAAAGGATAGAGGATAATGCAGGATGTCTATATAACTAAAACGGCCGCATACTTGCCCAACAAGCCTGTTGGCAATGATGAAATAGAGGACTACATGGGACTTATTGATGGAAAAAAGTCTCGTGCAAAAAATATTGTACTCCGCAATAATGGTATAAAGCAGCGTTTTTATGCTCTTAAAAAAGACGGTACAGCCACACATACCAATGCTGAACTTGCGGCTCAATCCGTAAGGGAATTGTTTGACAATGACCCCAACCAGCTTAAAAACATGGATTTGCTTTGTTGTGGCACTTCATCACCAGATCAAATGATGCCAGCTCATGGCGTAATGGTGCATGGCTGTTTGCCAGAAAGTGAATCTATTGAGGTGGTTACCCCATCAGGAAATTGCTGTGCCGGGATGCATGCCTTGAAATATGCCTATATGGCTGTTAAAACCGGTGATTCAAAATTGGCGGTTGTTACAGGTTCTGAGCGTACCTCCAGACTATTGCACGCCAATATGTATGCCGGAGAAATAGAAAGCCTGAAAGATATTGAAGAGGATCCCTACATAGCATTTGAAAAGGATTTTCTTAGATGGATGCTTTCTGATGGTTCCGGTGCTTTTTTACTTTCTGATAAAAAAAATGAAACCGGAGTAAGCCTTAAAATAGAATGGATTGAAGGCGTGTCCTATGCCAACGAAGTGGAAACCTGCATGTATATGGCTTCCGAAAAGATGGAGAATGGAGATATGAAAAGTTTTAAGGACTACACACCTGCAGAAGTAATTGAGCAATCCATATTTAGCATTAAGCAGGACGTAAAGCTACTGAGCGGCAACATTGTATCTATAGGCTTTAAAAAGCTAAATGACATTTGGAAGAGAAAGGGATTGACCGTAGATCAGATTGATTACTTCCTGCCGCACATGTCTAGCGAGTTTTTCAGGGATAAAATTGCCAAAGCGCTTGTGGCTAATGATATGGACATCCCTCAGGAAAAGTGGTTTAGCAACCTTACCAAGGTAGGTAATGTTGGTGCTGGCTCTATTTATCTGATGATTGATGAATTGATGAAATCAGGGAATCTGAATAAGGGAGAAAAACTTTTGATTGCCGTTCCGGAAAGCGCCCGTTTCTCTTACGTATTTGCGCTTCTCACTGTTTGTTAGGATATGAAAAAGAAAGACGTTCCCCAGTATAAAAGCGGTTTGGTAGACTTTACCAAAGAGGTTTATTATGCCGAAGATGAGAAGGGAGGATACACCACCGAGCTAAGTACAGGATGGGAAGTAAAATCTGAGGCCCTTAATGTGGCTTGGGAAGATATTCGTGAAAGAGTGGCTGATGCCAAAAAGCAGGTGGAGCAGGGTATTGCCAGCCCCATCTTGTTTTTTATGGAATTACGCCTGATGGATTTGGGCCTGGTAGCTTCTTATACCGGGTTTTGGAAATGGCAAATAAAACGTCATCTAAAGCCAAACACATTTAAAAAATTATCTCAACGAAAGTTGGAGAAATATGCCGAGGCATTTGATATTTCGGTGGACGAACTAAAAACAATGGAAGTAGATGGAAATTGATTTCAAGCACATTCAGTCTGCTCATTGTGAAAATGGTGTTACCACCAATCTGTTGCGTCATGTGGGGGTAAATGATATTTCTGAACCTTTGGCTTTTGGTATAGGTGCGGGACTTTTCTTTATATACATCCCACTATTAAAGGTAAATGGAGGGCCAGCGTTTTCTTTTCGCAATATGCCCGGACAAATTTTCAGCCGCACGTGTAAAGAACTCCACATTCCTGTTGAGCGCAAAAAATTCAGCTCACCCCAAAAGGCCATGCGCCATTTGGATGAGCTATTGGCGAATGACCAGCCCGTAGGCT
>CAXBJE010000288.1:0-4947 GCA_963975525.1 uncultured Owenweeksia sp.
CAGCCAACCCGTGCGCGATTGTAGAAGCCCAATTAAAAGGGATGAACTAATCAGGGCCAGGCCTGCTATTATTTTCCAAAGCTTTTTGAAATAGTAAGTACCAAATCCCAGAAATGGTAAGGCTAACACCAGTGACGACACCACCAGATTTCTGTGTGCCATGGTGGAGCGCACGATGTACAAATCCTGTGCATCTGTGGATTGTAAAAACACCTGAACCAGTTGGATGATTCCAAAGCCGCTAATAATAGACCCCGCTATTACTATTGCTTTTACCAGAATGTAAATCCGTTCTTCCTTTCCCGCCAAGGCGTGTATTAGGGTTAACATGAAGAGGAAAAACAAAACCTCCTTCCCTATTCCATAAATAGCCTCCACCCCATTAATAGCGTTAAATGAAGCTACAATGGCAGTAACTAAAAACAAGTAAAACGGAATGGCCTGTGTGGAGCGAAGAAAAGCCAGTACCGGAGTTTCCCGACCTTTCTCTAATAAGAGGAATGGTGAAACAATAAACAGCAGCACGGCAAGGAAAGTAAAGCGCGGCATTAGCACCGGATCCATGGTAACGCCAGACATTACCAAAGGCAATATAGCCAGCCCCACCCCTGTTATTTTGATTGCGATGCTACCGCTCCATTTCATACCGCCAATGTAATGAGAACATTAGATTTTAAAGTAGCCCGTTTTATTTCTCTATCCACAAGTTTTCATTTTTACAAAGTGGTTAACTTCACATCTTTAAATTTCAAAACTATGGCTTACGATGAATTTCTGTCCGAACGAATTGCCAATCAGCTAAAGGCCAAAGGCACCCCATACGAAGCCAAGAAAATGATGGGCGGTATTTGTTATATGGTGGATGACAAAATGTGCGTGGGCGTGGTAAAAAATGAGTTAATGCTTCGCATTGACCCTGAAATTGAAGAAGAGCTCCTAAAACAAAAAGGCAGCCGCCCTATGGACTTTACCGGCAGACGAATGAAAGGTTACCTGTTTATTAATGGTGAGGGCACCGACATGGAAGATGACCTGAGCCAATGGGTGGATCATGCACTGGAGTTTAACCCAAGGGCGAAGAGTTCGAAGAAGAAAAAATAGTCGGGAGTCGGGAATTAGTAGTAGGGATTTTTTCCAAACTCCCAACTCCTGATTCCTCATTCCTTACTCCCGATTCCTTACTCCTTACTCCCAACTCCATTCGCATTGTCACCCTGAGCGATAGTCGAAGGGCCTTACTCCGTCTTCCTCACTTTCTTCAAATCCAGCAAATTCATGGCATTCCCGCCAAGGCCCTCCACATTTTTAGGATAAAAGCGCAATACCTGATCGTAATACAACGGAACCACAGGCGCCTCGGCCATTACCAAACTATCCATTTGAGCATACAGTAGATAACGGATACTGTCTATTGGTTGAGATGTGGCTACCCGATACAGACTGTCAAACCTGGCGTTGCTAAAGTGTGTATAGTTTGGCCCGTTGGGGGAATGGTTTCCAGAGTAAAATAGAGAAAGGTAGTTTTCCCCATCAGGGTAATCACCTATCCAGCTGGCGCGGAAAAATGGAATTTTGGATGTAGCAATGGATTGGCGCAAAGTAGAAGGTGGTGTAACCTCAACTTTCATTTTTATGCCTAAGGCAGAAACTTCGCCTTGTATGTATTCACATAAATCGAGGTACGAGGCATTGGTTTGCAAAGTGATTTCCGGCAACCCCTGCCCTTTCGGGTAACCCGCTTCCTCTAAAAGTGCAGCTGCCTTTTCGGGATTGTAATCGTAGCCATTTACCACTTCGGGATTGTAGGAACCCAGTCCCTTTGGTATCATGCCTGAGTTGGCCGGAATACCAATATTGTTGCGGAGGTAGCGCATCATCTTTTTACGGTCAAAGCCATAATTTAAGGCCTGACGAACCTTTGCATTGAGCAAGGGCGAACCTTCCATCACTTCCTGTGCGCTATCCACCAAAAAGGCCAAATACTCAGTATTGAGGTAAGGCTGTCTGTAGAGGTTGAATCGCTCCGAATACTTGCCTTGCAACTCCCCTTCAAAGGTTAAGAGTTCATCTTTATAGGAGGCGTCAATACCGCTCATAAAATCAAGGTTTCCCTTGATAAATTCCAAAAATGCTGACTGCTTGTCCGGAATAAAAGTTATAGCTACGGCCTCCATATAGGGCAGAGAGTCCCCGTTTTCGGCCTTCTCAAAATACTCACGGTTTCTGCGCAGCACCAGCTTTTCGTTGCCTTCCCACAGCTTAAAATAAAATGGGCCCGTTCCTACAGGGTTTTCCCTGAAAGACATTCCGTAATAATCCACCGCTTCCTGTGGAATTACAGAGCAATACTTCATAGAGAGAATCCCCAGAAATGGAGAAAACGGAGTTTGTAGCCGAACAATAAATGTGGAATCATTATGCGCTTCAAAACCATGTACTTTTTGAAAAACCCAACTGCCCGGTGCCGCCAGGTCTTTATTCATGAGCCTTTCAAAACTGTAGAGGAAATCACTGGCTGTAACCCTTCGTTGTGCCTCGTTCTCAAAGCATTTGTTGGCATGAAAGAGCACATCTCCACGCAAGTGGAAAACATAAGTACGGCCACTGTCCTGAATATCCCAACGCTTAGCAATACAAGGCTGCACCTTCAGTTCTTCATCCATTTGCACCAAGCCATTAAATAATTGGTTTACCGCCCAAATGTTGGCCTGATTGCGCGAAAATGCAGGATCAAGCGAAGTAATACCAGCCGACTCATTATAGCGGAAAACCTGACTATCATCATACTGGCTTTGGTAGCCACAGCCCGTCATCAGTAGGCACAATACAAGAAGTATTAAATATGGGTTTTTCATGGAGCGCGAAGGTAATAGATGAGAGTGCAATCTTGGCTTTTAAGGTTTGGGGATTTATTTATTCCTACCTATTTCCAAATGGCTTTTCATATCCTCCAAAACAATATTTTTACAGAAATATCGTACGCGATGAATTTAACTAAATCCCTGCTGCTATTATATATTGTGACCTTTTCCGTGTTGGTTAAAGCGCAGGTAATAGTGGACTCCACGAAAAGTGCTAGCACCACCCTAATTTATTATGGCGGAATCAATTATCAAGGAGAAAACGTTGCCATTTTAACTGATAGAATTTTTTCTCAACTAAACTTTTATGACGATAGCCTTAGACTTATGAGGAGCGTCCCTGCTCCTGTCAATGGTCCTGATACTGCTCTTATGGAAATAGTGTTTGAGTTTAACAATGAACTCTATGTTCAATCTCAAACATATACTCATGGAAAGTGGGTGAACTTTTACTATAAATACAGTAATGGAACATTACAGTACGTAAGCCCAAATCCGCTTGATACCCTCTCAAATACTATTATTGTTCACTATGAAGAGGTTAATTCTAATACACTAAGATTACAAGCGGTTAAAAAGTCCAGCTACAATTATCCATACTCGAATCTGTCATTGATCATAGAATTGGACTCCAACCTTCAGTTGAAACACTATCAAAAATTTTACTTTGATACCATTCTTGGATTTATAGAACCCACTATTCTACACTACCGGCAGGTGAATGACAGCATAGCTCATTTGTTCCTTCCAGATGCTATAGTGCATTATAACTTAAAGCAACAACAGGCAAATACGGCATTTTACCTGAGAGGAAAAATTGTAGAATCTTATACCCTAAACTCAAATGAATATCTTGCCTTAGGTGAAACCGTTAGACCTGAACCCGGATTAGATTCCACGACCAGATATCCCATATACGGTTCAGAAGCCATGGGATTTTATAGAATGACTAGTTCAGGATTTCCTTTGGACTCCATATTCATTTTCCACAAAACAGATAGTTCCTTTGGGGCATTTATTACATCAGTTGTAAATACTTCTTTAACAGGTGTTCAGGTCATTGATAGTAATAATATGTATTTAACCGCAGAAGTTGACTTCCAACCACTTTTTGGAGGGAGTGAGTATGGACTATGGGTGATAAAAATAGATAGGCAATACAATGAAATTTGGAGGTTTGAGCTCTTAAGCAAAAAAAGAGTCTATAAAGTTCTTTCCGCAGATGCCACGCCTGATGGGGGTTTAGTACTTTTTGGCTATTATTTCTATTCAGGCCAACAAACTGTTGCCCTCCGCCTTAAACTTGGCCCCAACGGCACTCTTACGGATGTGGAGGTTCAGGCCCCTGAAGATTTCGTTCAGTTTTATCCCAACCCTGTGAAAGATGTTTTGAGATACAACTACTTACCTCCTGCCAAAGGCAATTATACGCTAGAGGTTCACAATATGAGTGGACAAAAAGTTGGGAGTTATAAGATAGAAACAGACAATTCCTCAATTTCGGTGAATTTGAAATCAGATTTCTACCTATATGATTTACTGGATGACAATGGAAAAACGGTACAGGTAGGTAAAATTGTAGTGGAGTAATTTATCCTACCAACACATCCCCGTACTTCTCTTTCTTTTTGTTCATATAGCCTTTAGCGAATGGGCAAACCAGTACAATCTTCTTGTTACTTGATCGGGCAAAATCGGCAACCACATCTATAAGTTTTGCAGATGCACCCGTGCCCTGTAATTCACGGCTTACCTCGGTATGTTGTATAATTATTCGGCCAGTGCCAAATAAGGTGTAAAAGAGGCTTCCGGCATTTTCGCCATCTGCGTTTTCAATAAGAAATTCTCCGTCAGTTTCATGTTGCTCATGTACTATTTCAATTTCCATGAGATAAAAGATTTAATGCTCGTATTTTATTTATAATCACTTGAGCCATCTTTTTGTTCGATTCGTGTGACCAACCAGCTATGTGCGGACTGAGGATTACTTTATCGGATTGGATAAGGTATTGGAAAGGGGCTGGGAGATCCACCCTCTCGGCTGAGCCGAGACCAGCGGGGGATACGGCACTGAACATATTCTCGA
>CAXBJE010000289.1:0-4933 GCA_963975525.1 uncultured Owenweeksia sp.
CAGCAATAGTTGGTTCAGTAATAGGAGCCTTTTTGGCGGTAGACATTGATCCCAAATTATTGAGGTACATAATAGGGGTAATAATGCTGATGCTGCTGATTACGCTTATTACCAACCCCAAAAAGTGGGCTGGTGCCACTGATTTGCAAAAAAGCCATAAAACCATTGCCAACTGGTTATGGATTTTTGCCATCGCCATTTATGCAGGCTTTCTTCAAATGGGCATAGGTATTATGATTTTGGCCGTACTTGTACTTGTGGCTAAATACAGCTTACGCGATGCCAACATCATAAAGCTGATGCTTGCCGTTATATTGGTTTTACCAGCATTTATAGTGTTTTTAATAAACAGCGAAATCCAATGGGTTGAAGGTATAACGCTGGCGATAGGTCAGGGGATTGGAGGTTATATTGGTGCCCGCCACATACTGTTTTTACCCAAAGCCAATCTTATTATCAAATGGTTATTAATTGTGATTTTGACGGTTTCTTCAATAGTATTATTGGAGGTTCCGCAACATCTTAGTTCGCTGTTTTAGTCCTTTATCATGGCAAGTAAAACTTGGTTTAAATCCTGGTTTGATACCCCTTATTATCACATTCTTTATCGTCATCGCGATGATAATGAAGCACAGGTTTTTATTAAAAACGCCATCAATAAATTACAGCCCACACAAAACTGTCACATTTTAGATTTGGCTTGCGGCCGCGGGCGTCATGCCAAATTCCTTAATAAACTGGGCTTTCAGGTTACGGGGATTGATTTGTCCGAAAGCAATATCAGCTATGCTAAAAAACATCATAGCTCCGAGGGGTTGCAGTTTGAGGTTGGAGATATGAGACAACCTTATGGTGAAAATCGTTTCGACTGCATTTTTAACCTTTTTACAAGTTTTGGATACTTTGATAGTTGGGATGATGACCTCAGGGCGTTAAAGATGATGAAGCTGGCACTTAAGCCAGGTGGTACGTTAGTACTGGATTTTATGAATGTAAACAAGGTTAAAATGGGCCTTGTGAAGGAAGAAGTTAGAACGGTAAAAGACATTGAGTTTCACATAGAGCGCTTTATCCGAAATGGCATGGTGGTAAAGCAAATCAAGTTTAGGGCAGATGGAATTGATCATGCTTATGAAGAACAAGTGCAGCTGTTGAACCGGGAGGATTTTCAACTTTTACTGCTGGAGGCCGGATTTGAGATAACCTCCATCTATGGGGATTTCGATCTTAGTGAATTTAATGCTCGTGATTCCGAGAGATTGATTTTATTTGCGCGATAATGCAGTCATACTTATTTCTCATTCTATCGGTGGTGGCAGGTACTTTAATTGCCGCCTTTTTATTTAAACAGAAAAGTACTTCTGTTAAGTTCCTCCTCACCTTTAGTGGAGCCTACCTGTTGGGTATAGGCGTTTTCCACCTGCTTCCAGAAATTTATGAAGGACATAACCATACCATCGGTTTTTGGATAATGGGAGGCTTTTTCATTCAGCTTGTGCTGGAGGTGTTTAGTAAGGGTATGGAACATGGCCATGGTCACAAGGAGATGTTTCATGCCAAATCTCTCCCAATTGGCGTGTTGGCAAGTTTGTTTTTACATGCGCTTTTAGAGAGTTTGCCCATTGGCGCCCAGCATGATCATGGTAGTAAAAATGCACTTCTCTGGGGAATTGTTATCCATAAACTGCCGGTAAGCATTATTCTGTTTACCATGATGAAGGAGCTCACTTCTAACATGGGTAAGATTTTGACGGTAATGGTAATGTTCGCATTAATAGCGCCATTGGGAGTTTTTGTTGGAGAATCATTACCCATTTTAGGTGAATACTATAGAGAACTAACCGCGTTAACGCTTGGTGTGTTTCTTCATATTTCAACAACCATCCTGTTTGAGAGTAACCAATCCCATCGTTTTAACTTTATGAAGTTTTTTGCGGCAGGCTTAGCAGTAGTATTAGCTTGGTTTTCAGTAGCTCATCATTAATTTAGATTTCCTTACCACTATATAGAGAGAACCAATTGTGTGAATGTTACTCGGCTCTAAAGCTTCTATATATTTGCATCCGTTATTAAAAACAGAAATAACATAGTCAATATAGATATTGACGAATCTTAAATATTCAATTTTAAATTAAAAATAGAAATGGGCGTATTAGTAGGAAAAAAGGCTCCGCAGTTTAGTGCATCAGCCGTAATCAATGGAGAAGAAATCGTAAACGATTTTACTCTTGAGCAATTTGCAGGTAAGAAGTATGTGGTACTTTTCTTCTATCCAAAGGATTTTACATTTGTTTGTCCTACAGAGCTTCATGCTTTTCAGGCAAAATTGGAAGAGTTTAAAAAGCTTAATGTAGAAGTAGTGGCTGTATCAACTGACACAGAGCAGTCTCACTGGGGCTGGTTGCAATTAAGTAAGGATAAAGGTGGTATTGAAGGTGTAACCTACCCAATTGTTGCTGATACCAACAAAACTATTTCTGCTAACTATGATGTATTGGCAGGTAGCTATTACTACGATGAAAATGAAGAGCTAAGAGCTGAGGGTGAAATGATCGCTTACCGCGGACTTTTCCTTATTGATAAAGATCAGGTTGTGCGTCACCAGTTGGTAAACGACCTTCCTCTTGGCCGTAATGTAGATGAGACTTTACGTATTGTTAAAGCGCTTCAGTTTAATGAAGAAAAAGGTGAAGTGTGCCCTGCAAACTGGGATGAAGGCAAAAGCGGAATGAACGCTACTCACGAGGGTGTGGCTTCTTACCTAAGCCAAAACTAGAAAGTTTTCTGGTATTAATTAATTAGAAGCCCTGGCCGTAATTATGGTCAGGGCTTTTTTCATTTAGTCAATGGTAATAACAGTGGCCTTTTCACTGTTTAGTTGGTTAAACTCTGCACGCGTTAGTCTAAGATGACCAATGGCAGCTCTTTCTGTACTGAATATTGAGGTCTTGTGTTGAGAAATCATTTTGCTTTCAAAAATCATTGAAAGAGCCGTTTCAAATGGCTTGGTTATCAGTATTACAAATTCCCCGATCAGGGACTTATCATTTGCAATCAGAAACTCTGAAAATTCCCCAATTTCCGCTGGCGTAAAGTTTATTTCTGCCTTGCGCAGATCCATTATCGAGGAAAGATTGGGGCTATAGCCCGGTGCCATCCAAATTTTTTTCACGGCCTTATAAATATTTTTCATATCCAAATGCCCATGCATTCTTACCAAAATGGTGGATTTTTCTTGGAGCAAAAAATAGGAGAGTACCATAATTTGCGGTAATGATTGGTAATATTAAAAGTAAGAAATGCTTTTTGTGTGGCAACACAATTGTAAGGGTGGCGTAAACTTATTTTGTAAACTCCGTAGTTTGAAATTTTTTGAGATTTACAATCTCTCTTCCTTCCTTGAATTCATAGAAAGACTGCTTAAGCTGCTTTCCGGGCCAAAGAATACGCATGTCCATTTCCTCAATATTGTAGACTGCCGTGTATAGCGTTACAAATGCCTTGTTGGCATTGTTGTGATAAAGCGGTAATGAAAAAAAACGTCTGATGACGTCCTCCTTCATTAGGTAGGGGTTTATTAGAAGTTCGTCTAAAAACTGTTTACGCTCCAGTGTCCCAGTTAGTGCTGCATACTCGGTCCATTCCACAAACTCCTGATGATTAGTAGCCACCCATGAATTGGTAATTACAGGAGGCCTATCAGGAGACAGATATAAGGTAGAGTAGCGGCCCGTTTTATCTACCAGGGTAATGTTATAGGCCATGTGTACAGGTATCCTCAGAAATACTTTTTCAGCCTCTTCAACATTTCTACAAGTTTCCAAGGCATACCTTACCAAAAGGGGGATTCCAAAACCCTTTCCACTAATTTTTCTTCCACCAAAGGTTAAGGATACAACAAGGCCCTCCCCATTAATACCATCAAGCAAACCCCAGTTACAGTCCGAAATTCCTATTACAGGCTGTAGCCAATTTGTTTTTAGCAATACGCCTTCAAAAAATCGCGGATCGTAATCGTAGTTACGGATTAACCCAACGGGAGATTTTGTCCAGGCTAACTGAGTACACCCACTCATAAAGGGCGGTGGATTGTAAAGAGTTAGGTAGCGGGATATTACATCGCCATTGCCACCAAGTTCACATAACTTTTGATATATCGGGAAAAGTTCGGGCATATACTCCCGAAGTTTTTCTGAAGCTGTAAGGTAGCCTGGCCTGGCAAGTATACCCTCCTGGGTATACCACTTTTTGTAGTAGGGCCACGATTTTTCAAATCGCTTCTTCCACTTTTTGCCTGGTTTTGCTTCCTCTACGCTTTGTAGCGACAGCAACATTTTACATCATTTTAAATCCACCTATTTCAGCCACTTTGGAGGCAACAAATTGCTCATCGCCCGGAGCTTTAGACTTGTAAAGTGATTTAATACCATGGATCCACATACGTGCTCTATCCTTTAGTTGGAAGTCGTCTGTCATTAATCTTCCACGCATAACTAAAATACCCATGTCGGCACCTTCATATAAGTAGTCTCCCACACGGGTAATTCTTAAGTAAAATGCTTCATTTTCTGTTTCAACCGCTCTACGGTGAGTGTCCATCCTGTCAAAGTAAATGCAACCATCATCCATCATTCTGTAGATACCCGAGCGTGGTGCCTGAGTTACGTATTCCACTGTGTCATCAGTATGCTTTATTACCAATTGGCTCCAAGAGTCAATATTGGCAGGGTCAAACCAGCGGTCGTTCAGTGCATTTATATCCAACTCATAGGGCTGATCCATATATTCTAAAATATGGAACATGAATAATGGTGCATCCGCCAATGCAAATACGGCATGATTGGTAATAGAGCTGGCTCCTGTTATTCTAGGATTAAGTTCTCCGAGGTAAATCTCGTTAGTACCTTCCTCAATAAGGAAGTCAAGCTCAAAA
>CAXBJE010000290.1:0-4932 GCA_963975525.1 uncultured Owenweeksia sp.
GTAATTTTAAACCCATTCTACTTTTGAATGGTCCGAATAAGAGGAAAGCTTACATTAAAACCATAAATTTGGTGTAAGTAGTCCACAACAACTGAGGACAATCAAACCTTAAAAACCAAACAAATGAATAACATTGATAATGACAGTAGTTATTACCTAGAAGGTAATATTGGCTCTGGAGAAACTTGTGAGTACGTTTCCACAAATGCCCAAAACCATTTACTGGTTTCTGGCGAAGGAATGCCTGACGATTCTGGATATTTTCTTGCTGAGCAAGATCCCTCCAACGAAAACAATTGGGCATTTAAAGATACAGCCAGCGAGCAGTATTTGACCAGGGATGAGGCTAATGGCAATGCTCAATGCACATCAACCGTACCCGTGTATTTTGTTACTGTGAACGCGGATGGCGGTGATGACGTATTTAATATTAGCCAGGAAACCCAGGATGGCGATCAGCTATACCTATCTATGCTAAATACAGAGGTGGGGTCCCAAATTACTTTTGCAGAGTACAAAGACGAGGACCAATCCAAGCAAAAATGGAAGTTCGTAAAAAAGAAGGGAGTAAGAGATGTTCCTGGTGGTTATGGGGGATGATGTTACCCATCTTATGTAATCATAAGGCGATTCTTTTTTGCTATTGAAAAGGCACATGATTTTTTCGGGTGCCTTTTTTCATTGATGTGCCAACACCATTTTTACAAGATTTTCATTTAGAGCAAAGAGACTCAGGGTTTAAGTTTGGTATTAAAACTATAAATTTGGTATAAGTAGTCCACAACAACTGAGGACAATCAAACCTTAAATACCAAACAAATGATTGACAGGCAAGAAGTAATTACCGATGGTGATACCTATTATCTAGAAGGTAATATTGGCCAGGGCCAAGAGTGTGAATATGTTTCCACTAATAATCACAGTGAATTGGAAGTGTATGGCGAAAGCCAACCGGGAGATAATGGCGTGTTCGTGGCAAAATTGAAAAGCGGAACAGAAAATATGTGGGCTTTTCAGGATGAAAGCAGCACCAAGTATCTCACAAAAGGTGAGGAAAGTGATAATGCAGAGTCTACTTCTGAAGACCCTGTATATTTTCAACTCACAGGGGATGACGTGAATGAAATTATTTATGAAACACCAACAGGTGATCACTTGTATCTTTCAATGTTTGATACCGAAGAGGGTTCACATGTTACGTTTGCCGCAAAAAGCACCGCCCAAACATCCAAGCAAAAATGGAAATTTGTAAAAACCGGAGACTCCAATGATCTTCCAGGTGAATATGGTGTGTGATATTCAATTTGCATTATTTTTTATTGCGTAATTACAACTTGCTTTTATGCTAAAGCTTTTTCTCGCTATGCTAAGTCGCAATGCTTGTGGTTATTGGTTATTATATGCCTTGTTAGTTCCCAGCATTAGTATTGGGCAATATACATCGGAACAAGCCGAAGTTTATTTGCAGCAGTTGCATGAGAGTCCATTTGAAAATACAGATTCTGCATTATCGCTTACAAATTCGCTGATAAACTTTTTTGGTAAAAAAAAGATGCCTTGTGCGCAAGTGAAGGCACTTACTCAGAAGGGAATGTATCTCACCACTAAGCAAGATTATAAATCAGCCTTAGAACATATTTTGGAGGCTCAGCGAAAACTTGATAAAACAAGTTGTGATGTGGATGTCCAATGTCAAATAGACCTTGCTCTTATAAGCTTGTACATTAAACTTGGCGACTTGAACAAGGCCAGAATTCTGAGTCATAAAGCTATCAAGAGATGTTCTGGTAATAACGTTGATAAGGCAACAATGGTAATATTATACCTTAAACTAGGACAGAGTAGTAATGAAATTGAAAGTAGTATCCCATATTTGGATACTGCATATAATTTGGCAAAGGATGGAGGATACTTGCCATTTGAGCAAAGGGCGTTGATAGATATTGGAACTACCTATGCCATAAATGGGATGGTGGACAAGGCGAGTGATTACCTGAAGTTAGCCTTAAAAGTAGCCCGGGAACGAAATGACATCATTAATCTGGGACTTCTATATAACAACTTGGCAGGCCTTACAGATGATCATGAGCGCATTGTTAATTACATGGATTCTGCGTTATACTATGCTCGTTTGCACCAAAACCTTAAAAACGAACAAACTTACACGGAAAACATGGCGTACGCCATGTATAACGCCAGCAGATATAAGGAAGCCTACCTTACTTTATGGCAATCAGTTGAGTTAAAAGATTCTTTAATTGAACTTAATAAGTATGAAGCGATAGCCGAATTGGAGAAGAAATACGAGGCGGAGAAAAAATCTAATGAAATACAGGCTTTGAAATTGAAAAACCTGAATACAGAGGTTGAGAAACTGAAGTATAAAAGAAACCAGAACAGCCTTTTGATAGGTACTTTAATTCTACTGGTGGTAATGGGTGTGTTGGCTTTTAACTTTATCACAATTCGTAAGAATAGAAACTTATTGGCTCAGAAAAACACCGAGCTTTCTCATGAGCGAAAGCGCTCGGATGACCTGCTTCTAAACATTTTGCCTGGAGAAATAGCTCAAGAGTTAAAGCAAACTGGCATGGCTAAGGCAAAGCAGTTTGAGGTAGCCTCCATTTTATTTACCGATTTTATTGAATTTACCCAAACCACGGAAACCTTAAGTACGGAAGCACTGATAGAGGAATTGAACTATTGCTTTATGGGTTTTGACAATATCCTGGAGAAATATGGGCTTGAGAAAATTAAAACCATCGGAGATTCATATATGGCAGCCGGAGGGCTTCCTGTTCCTTTTGCGGCAGCTACAAAAAACACGGTAATGGCCGCCATAGAAATGCAGAGTTTTATCAGTGAGCGAAGAGCGGCTCAAATGAAAGTGGGTAAGCCAAGTTTTGAAATGCGTGCAGGAATAAGCACAGGCCCTGTTGTAGCAGGAATAGTAGGCGTTAAAAAATTTCAATATGACATTTGGGGAGACACTGTAAATACCGCAAGCCGCATGGAGACGATGGGGGAGGCAAATAAGGTAAACATTTCACAGTCTACCTATGATCTTTTAAAACGTGAGCCTGAATTAGTATTTGAAAACAGGGGCTATGTAGCGGCCAAGGGTAAAGGTGAGATTGCGATGTATTTTGTGGCTTTGGCTTAGATTTACCTAATCACACTTACCCTTACCTTTTTGGTTTTTAGTTTATAGTCGTTTACCAGAGGTAAGAGGTTTTTAACGGCATCTGAAGGCACGGCCACAAAGGCACAATCTTGTTTTAATTCAATTAAGCCAAGTTGCTCAGGCCTAAGTTTGCCTTGTTTAAAAAAGAGGCCTGCAATATCTCCTTTCGAAATTTTGTCTCTGCGCCCTCCAGTTACGTAAAGTGTTTTCCAACCTGTGGATGAAGGTGTGGGCGCAGACTTTAATTCTTCTACTTCAGCATTTTTAATGAAGTCAGGCAGGTTTTCATTTTTCCATTTAAGGATGTAGGCTGTGCCGTCACTATTCATTCTTGCTGTTCGGCCATTGCGGTGGGTAAACTCATGACTTTTTAATGGCAAATGGTAGTGGATAATAAATTTCAATTCGGGAATATCAATACCACGGGCGGCCAGATCGGTAGCAACCAAAAGTTGATGAGTGCCATTCCTGAATTTTATTAAAGCCCTTTCCCTATCTATCTGTTCCATTCCGCCATGAAAAACGCCATGTACAATATTGTGATCTACTAGCACCTCGCTTACACGCTCAATACTTTCCTTAAAGTTGCAAAACACAATGCCCAGGTGGTTCCCTATATGGCTGAGCAGTTCCACCAAAGTATCCAGCTTATCCTTGTCTGGAGATATTACAGATTTGAGCTTAAGCTCTGCCGACCCATTTTGAGTAAAATTAAGGATGGAAGGGTTCTTAAGCTTTACAAATGGAGGAATGTTTCTTTGCTGGGTAGCTGAGGTTAGCACCTTCTTTTTGGTAGATGGTAAGGCCTCAATAACTTCCTTCATTTGCTCCTCAAATCCCACTTCTAAAGACTTGTCGTACTCATCCAAAACCAGGGTTTTGATATGCTCGGTTGAGAATGTACTGCGTCTTAAGTGGTCAGCAACTCTTCCGGGAGTGCCAATTAAAATGGCAGGTGGGTGCTTCAGGTCAATTTTATCTTTTGAAAAGGGACGGCCACCATACACTGCATTCGCCTTATAGCCGGTACCCATTTCTCTAATTACTTGTTCTATTTGGATAGCAAGTTCTCTTGAGGGTGTTAAGATTAGCACCTGTACCTCACTAATCTCAGAATCCAGCTGAGTGATAATAGGAAGCAGGAAAGCCAGTGTTTTGCCAGTGCCGGTAGGTGATAACAAAATAATTTCCTGGTTGGATTGAATACTATCATAAGCCTCAATCTGCATTGGATTGAGATTTTCAATTCCAAGTTTGCTCAGTATTTCCGCCTGACTTTTTGGTGAATCTTTCATTGCGCAAAGCTACCCCAATAAAGAGAGGGGAAAGCTAATTACTTTCTAATTGCTCGGAAGTAAAGCCTCTCAACCTTTTCTCGTGCCCAAGGGGTTTTGCGTAAAAAAGTGAGGCTTGATTTTATGGACGGGTTATTATTAAAACTCCTGATATCTATTTTCATCCCCAGTTCTTCCCAGCCGTACTTTTCCACCAAAAACTCCAGAATATCTACCAACTTAACCCCATGCAGCGGATTGTTGGGTTGGGAGTTGTTTTTTTGATTATCGGCTTCTTCCATGGCTACGTTCATTCTTCAAATCTTCGCATTTTCAAATATGCAATCTAGTATTCCCAACTCAGTCCTATCATACCATAAGCTCCACCGGAGATAATGGGTACTACCAAACCGCTAAAGTTCACTATCGCCAGGTTAAGTTTCCAGTATCGCGCAAAAGTTATCTCATAGGCCA
>CAXBJE010000291.1:0-4923 GCA_963975525.1 uncultured Owenweeksia sp.
CCAGGCAGCATTTTCATCAAACCAATATCCTCTAGTATTTGGTGGGTTGCTCCATCTTCACCTAAAGTAAGGCCAGAGTGTGAGGCACATATTTTTACGTTTTTGCCGGAGTAGGCAATAGACTGACGAATCTGATCATAAACTCTCCCGGTGGAGAAATTCGCAAATGTTCCCGTAAAGGGAATTTTGCCGCCAATGGTTTGCCCGGCAGCAATACCCATCATATTTGCCTCGGCAATACCTACCTGGAAAAATCGATCCGGAAATGCCTCCTTAAAAGCATCCATTTTTAATGAACCGGTAAGATCGGCACAAAGCGCAACAACGTTTTCATTGGTTTTTCCAAGTTCCAATAGTCCTGCTCCAAATCCTGAGCGTGTGTCTTTTGATCCCTGATCGGTGTACTTCTTCATGGTATTAATTGAGTTTTACGATGGTGGTGGTTCCTGATGTTATTGTAAAAGTTTGTGCAACGGAGTATTCACTTTTACGGGAAGACTTTGAGCGAAAAACCACTCTGTAACTGCCCGGTTGTAAATACAAACTATGCCGTGATAATGTATTGTCTAAATCGATAAGCCAAACCTGCTCATTTCCATCCTCCAAAAGTATTGAACCATAACCAGCTGAGGTGCTGCTAATGTTTACCCTTCCGGGAGGAGGGATGCCAATGGTTGTTGTTTTACCTGCTTCAATATTTAGGTTTTCTTGCGTGTAGCGCGGTAATGTTAATATTTCGATATCATAAAAACCGGCTAAGTAGGCCTGTACTGTATTAAAGTCCTGCACATGGAGAATCTTTTTAGTGTCGTGCTCTCTAACAATGCACTTAAGATTATCATAGGCATTCCGGGTAGAACCCATTTTAAGTTCCAATTTACCCCGAGGAAGGTTTGCCCCTAATTGGTTATGCTTTCCCGCATAAATGTGAATGTCTTCTACCGTCACTTCTGGTACTGAATGTACCGTCATGCGGTAAGTTACCAATGGATCCAGGTAAATTGTATCTGGGTTCCCTTTAAAGTTGAGGGTGTGTACCAATTGTTTTTTTACCTGACCGCTTACCTGATCATAAAAGGTAATGGGTACATCCGTTTCGCTTGGCAGGTCATTTTGATCTAACAAATTGATTTGGGCCGAAGTGTTATCCAATGCCTGAGAAATTACAATGCCCAGCACATTCTGAAAGGTTTTTTCATCGGCTGCATCAAAGTAAGTGCCCACACATTCAAAGGTTTGCATAAAACCTTTGTCCAGCCCAATACCAATTACAAAGGGCTTTAGGGCTATGCCTTGTTTTTGCAAAAGCATAGATGCCGCACAGGGGTCTTCATCGCAGGCCTCCACGCCATCGGTAATTAAAATAATGATGTTGCGGCAGCTGGGGCAAGGCGGAAAATCAGAAGAGGCACGTAAAAGTGAACGCGCTATTGGGGTAGTGCCTTTGGGGTTAATCTCACGGATTACTTTTTTTATGCTGGGGATATTATCGAACTTAAATGGCACTTCCAATCGGGTGTCATTACAATCCTGTGGTGGCACGGGTTTTTGATGTCCATAAACCCTAAGTGCCAGTTGAAAGCTTTTGCTATCCAGACTTTGCAGGCTGTCCAGCATTTGCGTCATCAGCTTTTGGGCAACGTCAATTTTAGCCCCACTTTCCCAGCGGCCATACATGCTCTGTGATCCGTCAAATACAAATAGAATGCGGGTGAGGTTTTCCTCCTCCTTTTTGCTTTGCGCAAAAAGAGTGCTCCCGAAAAGGATGAAAAGGAAAGCTATGTAAAGTTGCTTGCGCAAAAAGTTGATTTAATAATCGCCTAAAGTCTCTTCCAGCTGATTAAGGGCGCTGGCCAATTGCTCGTCATTTGGAGCAATACCGTGCCACTCATGGGTACCTTGCATAAAATCTACACCATAACCCATCTCTGTATGCATAACGATGCAAACTGGTTTTCCTTTTCCGGTAAGTGATTTTGCCTTTTTTAAGCCATCTACCACCTGCTGCATATTGTTTCCATTTTCAATGGTCATCACTTCCCATCCAAAGGCTTCAAACTTGCCGGCAATGCTTCCCATTGGTAAAACATCGTCTGTACTTCCATCTATCTGCTGGCCGTTGGCATCAATGGTGCAAATAAGGTTATCCACTTTTTTAGCGGGGGCATACATGGCGGCTTCCCAAATTTGGCCTTCCTGCAATTCACCATCCCCGTGAAGGGTATAAACCGTGCGATCATCTCCATTTAGTTTTTTGGAAAGGGCAGCACCAATGGCTACTGACATTCCCTGGCCCAATGAGCCTGAAGCAATTCTAATTCCTTCTAAACCTTCATGGGTAGTTGGATGGCCTTGCAGGCGAGAATTTATTTTACGGAAAGTACCAAGCTCTTCAACATCAAAGTATCCGCTGCGGCCCAGTGCGCTGTAAAATACCGGGCTGATGTGGCCATTGGACAAAAAGAAAAGGTCTTCGCCCACACCATCCATGTTAAATGGTTTGGGGTTGTGCTTTAAAATATCGAAGTAAAGTGCCACAAAAAATTCGGTACAGCCAAGGGAGCCTCCGGGGTGACCGGATTGCATGCTATGAACCATACGTACTATATCGCGCCTTACTTGTGATGCGGTTTTCTCTAAGTCCTTAATATCAGCCATGATTGTTTTTTTGGTTTGGCAAAAGTAGATTTTCTGTCTGCGGTGGAAAAAGGAATGTTGATAAAAAGTGGAAACCCAACTAATCCGGTTCAGAACCTTAGGGAGGAGGATTATTCGTTTTTAAGAATTAAATTAGCTCAACTATTGAAGTATTATGAAAACCCTCACTTTAAATATTCCTGAAGAGACAAATGAGCATGAGCTCAAAATGATAATAGCTTCTGTATTGTTTGATAAAGCCGTTTTTTCATCTGGTCAGGCAGCAGAGTTTGCTGGAATCTCAAAACGCGAGTTTATCGAAAATGTAGGAAAGTACGGAGTGTCTATTTTTGGGGAGAATGAGGATGATTTGAGAGCCTCTTTAAAGTAACATGAGGGTAATTATTGCTGATACAAGTTGCCTTATAGCTTTGGATAAAATTGGCAAGCTAGAACTACTTCATAAGGTTTTGGATAAAATAGAGGTTACCACAGCTGTAAAAGCTGAATTTGGATACCCTCTTGCAACTTGGATTGTTGTCAGAGATCCAAAGAACTCCATTCTAATTAACCACCTAAATCAAAAACTAGATTTAGGCGAATCAACAGCTATCGTTCTGGCAATTGAAACCCAAGACAGCCTTTTAATTATTGATGAAAAAAAGGGTAGAAGCGTTGCTAAGGAAATGCGGGTTGAAATAATTGGAACATTGAAGTTTATTTTATTGGCAAAGCGCAAGGGTGCTATTCCATCGGTGTTAAACCTTGTGCAGGAGTTGAATGCTGCCGGTTTTAGGTTTTCTAAAGAGATTGTAAGATCAATTCTTATGGAGGCTGGAGAGAATTAGAATAGCCATTTGGTTTTGCTCAACTTTCCCCACTTTTGCCCCTCCAATTAAGTAATCAAAATGCGGGTTTTACTCTACTTCATATTTATCTCATTTCTTTCTGGCTGTGGCCAGGATGCATCTACTAAGATTCTTTTCAAAAACAATCTGGAGGACTATGAAAGTCGCAAATTGCATCTGGGTGATCCTATTCAAATAGTTGTGGAAGGTGAGACCTATGACTCCATTCAGGTTTTGCTAAACGGAAAGGTGATGAAGGAGAGTTTTGATTTAGCCGAAGAGAATGCTCATTTTGGGATAAATCTGTTGAAGCTGATTATCCATCACGGTAAAACCGAAAAAATGGAACGAGAGGTTTCCATATTGGTTCTTCCGAAGGAGGTTCCTATAAAGAAGGAGTATGAGGTGGTAAATCGCTATAAGCATGATCCGGCCAACTTTACCCAGGGTTTTCATTATGAAGATGGATTGGTATATGAGGGCACTGGGTTGAGGGGTTCCTCCAAAATTGAGGTTTATGATTTGGAAACAGGGCTGGTAAACCAAAGTAAAAAGCTGGAAGACCGTTTTTTTGGTGAGGGCATTACGAAGGTTGGCGACAGTGTATTTCAAATTACCTACACTTCTCAAAAGGCATTTGTATATAATGCCAAATCTTTAGAGCGTATGCATGAGTTCTCTTATCCATATTCGGCAGAGGGCTGGGGGCTTTGCTTTAGCGGTGAATACCTGATAATGTCCAACGGCTCACATCTATTATACTTTATCAATCCAAAAGATTTTAGTTTGCATCACACTATTCAGGTTGTGGACAATAACGGAGTGCGGAACAGACTTAATGAACTGGAATATCATGCAGGTAGGGTTTACGCCAATGTGTGGTACGATAATGCACTTTTGGAGATAAATCCCGTAAGTGGTGTGGTAACAGGCGTAATTCAGTTACCTGAAATACCTGTGGGTATGACCCGCGAAAATGTGGCAAACGGGATAGCATTTAAGGGTGAAAACCTGTTGGTGACAGGAAAAAACTGGCCAACTATATATGAGCTGAAAAGGGTAAAGCCGATAAATTTGTAATTGATATTAGAAAGATTGAGATGAAAAAAATCTATGCAATTGTAGCGGTAGCAGTAGTTTGTTTTGGATGTTCACCTAAAAAGCAAAGTCTTGTAAAAACACTTGAAAAGACTAATACCGTAGAAGAGGCCATGGAGCTACGGGAGAAACATCCGGAGTGGGATATTGAGATTACGGAGGCCGCAACAGATGGTAAAAAACCAAGCCCTATGTTACAGCGTTTAATAGATGGCGAGGTATTGCAATTACCAGATAGCACCGGGCCATATCATAAAGTGGTAAATCTCACTGAGATTAATCAGTACAATATGCGCTATATCTTTTTTGACTCTGAAAAGCTTTCGCTGGAAAGTATAGA
>CAXBJE010000292.1:0-4916 GCA_963975525.1 uncultured Owenweeksia sp.
ATCTTTAAAATTGCTGTTTTCTCCAATGTATATTACCTTTTTCAAGACCTCAACTTTATAAGATTATCAATTCGCAGTCCGAGTTCTTCTGGGTTAAATGGCTTTATCAAATAGTCATTGGCCCCAAGTTTCAGACATTTAATGCGTTCCGCACTGCTTTCTTCACCAGATAGGACAATTAATGGCACATCACTAAAAAAGCCACTTTCGCGAACTTTTTCAATATATTCAAACCCATTAATTTCCGGCATGTTTAAATCTGCCACCACCAAATCAGGAATATTTCCGGAGTACATCCATTCCAATGCTTCTCGGCCATTTTCCTTTAAAATAACTTCGTGCTTATCCTTAAGTATTTGCATAAGAAGCTTGCGCATGATTGGCTCATCATCAATCACCAAAACTTGTTTTAGAGAGTCATTCATCTTTGTTCAAGTTGTTTGAAAACCTTATTTAAAACAACCTCAAGTCTGTCAAGGCTGGCTTTTAATTCAGGTGTATTCAAGTTGTTTTTTCCGTGTTCTTCAATAAGTCTTATATCATTTCTAATTTCCGAAATCTCAAATAAGTCAATATTTGGTTTTATCTTATGTGCCACTGCACCAAGTACATCCATTTTTTGCTCTTTATGAGCATTCAGCATCTCCTGAAGTTGCCCTGGGGTGTATTCCAAAAAGGTTTCAACCATACTGTTTACAAAGTCAGTATTACCCCCTGCCAGTTCCTCCAATTGTTGCAGATTATATTTTTTATCAGACATTATCGGATGATTAAATTTCCAATTCATTATTTTTCACCATTCTATAAATAGTGCTTTTGCCAATGTCAAGCCTTCTGGCAACGTCCACTACATTTCTTTCGTATTTATCCAAAAAGTGTTGAATAATTTTTAAGGTATAATCCTTTAGAGTAAGTTCCTTAGCAATCATATCATTCAACCCACTATTGGTTGAGTTAAAGTTTATATCATCCTCGGTTATCCTTTGCTCATCACTCATAACGGCCGCTAATTCCATCACCGCCTTCAGCTCTCTAACATTACCAGGCCAATGGTAGTTCAACATCTTCTTTTGAGCCTCCGGACTTAACTGAACTTTAGGCATTTCATTTTCCTTTATAAACTCATCCAGAAAGTGTTTTCCTAAAATAATAATATCATTTCCCCTTTCTCTTAATGGTGGTAGCTCAATAGGCAACCCTAGTAGCCTATAGTATAAATCTTCTCTAAAATTGCCATTTTTCACTTCCTCAGCCATCACCTTATGGGTAGCCACTAGCACCCTGGCGTTTATTTTTATTGAACCACTACCTCCAATTCGGGTAACCTCTTTTTCCTGAAGCACCCTCAAAAGCTTGGCCTGAAGAGCCATGTCCATTTCACCTATTTCATCCAAGAATATTGTTCCGCCATTAGCTTCTTCAAACTTTCCAATGCGCTTATTTACTGCACCGGTAAAGGCTCCCTTTTCGTGACCAAAAAGTTCACTTTCCAATAAATCTCTGGGAATAGCAGCTATGTTTACGGCCACAAATGGGTTCTTCTTTTTGTTTTTTGAATTATAATGAATGGCTTTAGCAACAAGCTCTTTTCCAGTACCCGTTTCACCCGTTATTGAAACAGTGATGTTAGTTTGTGCGGCCTTTTCAATTAGCTTATATACCCTGCGGATTGCAGTACTATTTCCTTTGATGTTAGAGAAGTCATACTTGTGATCCACTTCTTCTCGCAACCTGTCAATTTCATCACGTAACTCGGCATTCTCCTTTATATTGTTAGTTGCCTTCCACATGCGTTCATGTGCATTCTCATCTTTTACAATATAATCATAAGCACCTTCCTTTAGTAGCTCAACTGCAGTACTTACATCTTCCTGGCCACTAACTATAACAACAGGAATTTCCGGAAAAGACTGTTTGATTTTCCTGAGTACCTCAATACCCGAAACATCGGGTAAGGAGTAATCCAAAAAAACCATATCCGGCTTGGTATACAGCTCGCTAATACAATCTTTCCCTGTAGCAAAAGTTTCCACCTCATTATCTGGGTTGAGGGATAGATGATGCTGACTTGCCCGGGCATAAAGCTCGTTGTCATCAACAATAAATATTTTAAATCCGTTCATTTTCTAAAACGTTACGATGCCAAATCTAAGACTTTTCTCAAAATTGGAATACTATTCCAATAAAAAACATTTTGCACTTGCTACGAAATATGATTTCAGCATAAATTTCTGATTATCATTTCTTTATATTTATCAGCACTTTAGCAGAATTGGCATAGAAAATTGACTATAAAAAAAAATCCGTCTCGACCTTTATCGAAACGGATTAGTTCAAAATATTTTTCCAAAAAGAGGAATGATATTGTATTAACCTAACCTAATCTTAGACAGAGGTATAGATAATTTCTCTTTAATTTTTGGAAGCGTTTCTTTTATAGTTGTAGACCATTGCTCATTTTGCTCATTTAGTTCCGTTAGCAGCTCAAAAAGTCCTGTATTGTTGATATCAGAGTCCTCAACCACAAACTTTTCCATTCCAAACAAAGCAAACAGCTCACGATATTTGTGCGACCAACTAATGGCCATACAAGGAATTCCCTGAGAAAGTGCAAATATTAAACTGTGGAACCTTGAGGCCACCACCAAGTCGGCATGTCCCAAAACACTTTTAACCTCCTCGGCACTATAATACTCAGATACATAAAAGCATCTTTCCTCATCACTAATAGCCTTATTAAGCAACCTGCAAATAAATCTGTCATCTGGATGATAACCTTCTACTGGCCGAACTTCATTTGGCACCAGCACCACATCCATATCCATTTTATCCATAGCGTGCCTGGCAATTTTCACAAGCTTTTGCACATATACGTTATCCTCACCCTTTCCTTCTGATCGAGCGTAAACTCTCATGTTAGGACAAATTGCCAATAATTTTCTCTGCGAAGATGTTCTACCTATAGAGGATAGTATTCTTCCGCCTCTTTCTAATCCGGGGTGTGGAAAGGTAAATGCAATGTCAGGGTAAACAGGCACAGAAGCGGCATCCTTACCTAGCAATCCTGCAATGTAATCGCGAGAGACTGTATCCCTTACAAAAAAATCATCGCTTAATTTAAGCATGTCTCTAACGTTTTGAGCCACATCAGCCAATTCAAAACTACCCCAAGCCTGAGGCATAAAAACAAACTTCCCCCCTCTCTCCTTACAAAAATTGATTGCTTTAATGGTTTCTAAAGGTTGCATATAATCACGGCTATCGCCATAAGCATATCCACTCACGTCAATGCCCATGTGTACCCTCTTAATTTTCCTTCGCATATCGGCAATTGGTGTTCTATCAGCAAAAGGAATTGGCTTTCTTCCTAAGGCCGCAGTGGTTTTAGCCAGTGCTTTTTCATAAAACTGGTAGGCAATTTTTCTAATACCAGAGAGATTTTCATAAACAGGGATAAAACCTTGTTTTATAGCAATGTCCTTCTCGGCATACCTGCATCTTACATATATAGCTGCATTAGGATGAGCTTCAAGAATATGAAACTGTACCGTTTTTAGCATGGCCTCTGCGCCCTTATTAATAAAGTTACCCCCTAGAAGAAAGAAATTTTTCTCTTTCATAATTATTTAATGTTTACCCCTTTTAATAAATCCGCTTTTCAGCATACCGTCCTTAAGTTTCAAAATTATACTATTCAAAAGCCAGATTCTGTTGTTACCAACTTTTAAATGAACATTTGATTTTTAAGAACTCCTTATTTCTTTTTTCGGTTTTTAAGACTAACTAATACTGATTGGGTCAATTCCTTAACCTTTAGCAGTCTATTTCTGGTAACTGGCATAACAACCCACGGAAGCAGGTATCCAATAACAAAAACGGGAAAACAGATAGCCAAAATGGCTATGGAAGGCCAATCGGGCACTTGCTGATAAACCAAATAAGTAATAACACCACCTATGATGGAAAATATTGCCGGTGATGATGCCTCTGTTAAAAAATCGCCTAGCCTAACAGATGTGTTGTGAAAGCAGAATATGAGAGAAGGTATTAGTATGACGTAATTAACTACAGCATAAGCAATTATAAGCCCGTTGATGTTCCAGTTAATACCAATAAAGAAAGCGATTATTACCAATATTGCATTTATCAATCCCCAATAGAGATATCTTCTAGATTGGCCGGATGAAATTAAAACCATTCCGCGGGTACTTGCTGCTGGTTGGATAAATGCTACTATGGCCAAAAGTTGGAAAATAAGACTTGCTTCTATCCAGTTTTCTCCCAATACTAACAGGATGATTGGTTCAGCACAAATTGCCAAAAACACCACAACGGGCATTGAAAAAAACGCGAGTAGAAATACGTATTGCTTATAATATCCTCGGTAGCGCTCCCCTTTAAAATCCAAAGAACTCATAGCCGGGATACCCACAGCATTTAAGGGATCCCTTAATTGCGTAATTGGTATCATTAAAAGTTGATAAGCCCTGTTGTAAAGCCCAAGGGCAGAAGAACCTATGAACTTGCCGATTAGAATATTATCAAGGTTTCTGGAAAAATAATTTATCATATTGAAACCACTGATATCCGCACCAAACCTCACATAATCCATGATGCTTTTGTCAACCCGGGTAACATCCGGTCGCCAGCTACATTTCCACCACAGTAATATCACTGAAAAGAAGGAATTGCCCACATTTATTGCCACTAGAGCCCAGTAGCCTGTACCCATAAACCCTAAAACAATGCCCAATAAAATACTAAGTGCAGAAGCGCTAACTGTAATTGAAGCCAGGTTTCTGAAATGCATTTGGCGCCTAAGCAAGGCGGAGTGCTGTACGCTTAATCCACCCAAAACTGCTACAAATGAGTACGCAAATGTTATTGTGTATAACCTGGGTTCTTCATAAAAATAA
>CAXBJE010000293.1:0-4910 GCA_963975525.1 uncultured Owenweeksia sp.
TGGTTTGATAAAGAGTTGCTGCAGTGAGTTCTCCCGTTGAGTTCATTCCGCCAAAATCGCAGAAATAGCGAGTGCCGTTAGTTATATTCTCAGAGGCCAGGCGACCTGCCAAATTTGGAATTTTCGTATTCTCAACATCCACAGTACTAAAAAATGTGTCGCCTACACTGGTTGTAGACGCGTAAGCAGACTTGAACCTGAATGCAACAGCAACCAAATTGCCCGCTGGAATAGTTTGATTAATGGCGATGGAAAACAATGAGTTGGGGTCTGTTGAACTTGCTATATCTGCCGCGGTAAGAGCTATCCCAGTGCGTAAATAGTTGGTTCCTTCAAGTTTCCAAACGCTTCCAGGCGTGGTCACATCTACTAACGGATTTTCCAATCTACAGGTGTCTGGGTTGTTTGCATTGGGAGTGTAAAATACACCTTGAAATGCATCGTTTCGGGCAGTGCCTGGTTCTTTGGGTGCCCAGGTCATTTCCACAATAAGCGAATCGCCAGAAGGATTTGGAATGGTGGATGGGGAATCATACTTCCCAAAAAAGTGAACTGTATCAATAGTAACAGCATCGTTATTTGAGAATGTATTCTGCCCCCACACAATAGATGCGGGATCGTAAGTCAGGCTAATTGCGTGTCTATCAATATAGCTTGTGCCATTTGTAAACTCGGCTCTCAATGTAGAGTCTTGGTACATAGGATTTTGAAAAAGCCCGCCAAAAACAGCCGACCCACCATACAATGTGAATAGAGTATCAGCATATCCAATAAATTGCTTGTTAATAATACCCCCGGCAGTTTTTCCTTTTTGGGCCTGTTTTCTCTGCGCAATGTAATTCAACATCTGAGTGGCTTCCGCTTCGCTCACGCGCAACTCAGGGTTTAGAAGAGGCAGAGGGGAATCTGCCTGTGCATTTTGATTTTGACCAAGGCACACCATTCCGGTGACCATGGTTAGGGCTAGTAAAACTTTTTTCATGATGAGATTTTTCATTATAAAAGTTCAACCAGCAGAATTTCAAGACTTTAAATAAAGTCCTTAGGAGGGTCTAAATATAGACACCTGTATTTGCATTAGTTGCCCTAAGGGTGTTAATGGGATGTTAAAATTGGGTGCAGCCTTAACCAAATATTGGGCTTCATTGATACTTTTCGATTAGTGGTGCCTTACAATGACTGGAAGTCTTATCCTTTGTAGGATAATGAATTAGGTTCTTTTGGTAGCGTCTAAAGCTATCCGGCAATACATTATTATTTCAAATTATCTCAGCATCTTTGCGCACCTATTATGAAGAAAGAAAAACAAAAGCGGTACGATATCGCTTATCTGAGAATGGCAACGGAGTGGAGCAAGCTTTCGCACTGTCATCGTAGAAAAGTGGGTTCATTAATTGTAAAGGACAGAATGATTATTTCTGATGGTTACAATGGTACGCCAAGTGGATTTGAAAATTTTTGTGAGGATGAAGAAGGCTACACCAAATGGTATGTTCTTCATGCGGAAGCTAATGCCATACTAAAGGTGGCAAGCTCTACTCATAGTTGTAATGGTGCAACTTTATATCTTACGTTATCGCCTTGTAAGGATTGTAGCAAACTCATACATCAGGCGGGTATTAAAAGATTAGTGTACACCCAACGTTATAAAGACGATAATGGCCTGATTTTTCTGGAGAAAGCTGGTGTTGAAGTTTTACAAATTGAAAATATAGAAGTTGAAACCCTCTAAAATTATTATCCCAATCTTTTTGAGTATCGCCTTATTGGCTGGAATATTCATTGGGGTATTTTTTGATTTTCCTACCCAAAGCCTGGCCCTTTCCGAGAGCTCGCAGCGGGAAAATAAGATTAGGCAAATAATGAACTACATAGACTTTGAATATGTAGATGATTTGAATACTGACAGTTTGCTTGATCTTACCATTTCTGAGTTGGTAAGAAAGTTAGACCCTCATAGTACCTACATTCCTTTAGATCAGGTGGCGGCCAGTGATGAAAATGTAAGAGGGAGTTTTGAGGGGATAGGTATTGAGTTTAAAATGTTTAGAGATACCCTTACGGTGATTAGGGTATTGGATGATGGCCCAGCCGAAAGCGCAGGGTTAAAAGCCGGAGATCGCATTTTGGTAGCTGCCAATAAAGAAATGTACGGAGGTGAGGTAACTACAGAGGATGTAGTAGGCACACTTAAGGGAAAGGCTGGAAGCCGCGTTACTCTTAGCGTATATCGCCCAACGGGTAAAACTAACGACATCATTAGTGTAAAACGAGGAACCATTCCGCTGAAAAGCGTTACCACAAGTTTTATGGCCGACAGTAAAACAGGCTATGTTAAACTAGATCGCTTTTCGCAAGATTCAGATAAGGAGTTGGGCAAAGCCATAAGAAACCTGAAGAGGCAGGGTGCACAAAATCTCATTTTCGACTTACGTGATAATCCCGGGGGATTACTATCTGTGGCGCGAGATGTGGCAGACGAGTTTTTATCTAAGGACAAACTGATTGTTTTTACAAAAGATAGAAAGGGAGAAGAAACTACGGTTTACGCCACCTCTGATGGGGAGTTTGAAAAAGGAAAACTTGTGATTTTGATTAATGAAGGTTCAGCATCCGCCAGCGAAATTGTGGCCGGGGCGGTGCAGGATAATGATCGCGGTTGGGTAATAGGTAGACGTTCATTCGGAAAAGGTTTGGTGCAGGAAGAAATGACCCTGGCCGATGGTTCTAAAATAAGATTAACCACCCGCAGGTATTACACTCCCAGCGGGCGCAGCATCCAGAAGCCTTTTGGTGATTATAATCAGGGGTTTTTGGAAAAAAGTGGTTACGAAGGCGGAGATGGTGAAGCCATTGACGATGCCGAACACGTGTACACTACTAAGGCCGGCAGAAAAGTATATGGCGGAGGAGGCATTATGCCTGATATTGAAATTGGTATTGACACTAGCCGATCTGCCGTAATGCTTTATCACCTCTCCAATTTATCTAATATGGATAGCAGGGCATTTAATTATGTTGATCAAAATCGTGCTGTCCTGAGTAAAATGGATAGGAAAACACTGCTAAATGATTTTGAAATCAATGATACCATTTTAGACTTCTTTTTTGGAGGGCATATTGAAAGGCTAAGGGGAAAGGATGATAAAACCATTGAACTGATAAAGGGGAGAATCCGAGCTCAGATTGCTTACAATCTTTATGGTAGTTCTGGTTTTCAGGAGGCCTACTCCAAATTTGACCCCATTATTATTAAGGCCCTGCAAACTTTAGACAACGGACAGGCTTTATTGCAATAAAAAAAATCCCGTCTTGGCTAAGCCGAGACGGGATTTTTATTTTTTGAAAGAATGCTTAATGAGCAGCTTCTTCAGTCACTTCTTCGCTAGTAGCTTCCATGTTGTCGTCTGCATCTTCTACAGTCTCCTCAATAGCGTCACCAGCGTCATCAGCTGCATCTTCCATGCCTTCGCCAACTTCTTCCATGCCGTCTTCAATTTTTTCTCCTGGAGTTTCAGCATTTTGACAAGAAACAGTCATGAAGCCTACAAAAGCAAAAGCTGCGGCAAATAAACTTACTTTTTTCATCGTGTAACAGATATTTGGTTATAATAATGGGCGAAAGTAATATTTTTAGTCACACCATTAATAAATTGCCGAAAAACTATTTTTTGAGTAAGTTCCTAATATCCACAAGGGTTTTAAGCTTTTTGGCCAATTCTGCAATGCCTATTCTTTCCTGCTCCATAGTATCACGATAACGTATGGTAACTGTTTTATCCTCTTTAGTTTGATGGTCTACAGTTACACAAAGCGGGGTTCCTATAGCATCATGTCTGCGGTAACGCTTTCCAATAGCATCCTTTTCATCATACTGGCAATTGAAATCAAATTTCAATTCATCAATAATCTCACGGGCTATTTCCGGCAAACCATCCTTCTTTAATAAAGGTAGCACGGCAACCTTTACGGGAGCTAATGCCATTGGAATTTTAAGTACGGTCCTTTCCGAACCATCTTCCAGCTTTTCTTCCTGATAAGCTGCCGAAAGTACAGCCAAAAACATACGGTCAAGCCCGATAGAAGTTTCCACTACGTATGGGGTGTAGTTTTCGTTTATTTCAGGATCAAAATATTGTAGTTTTTTACCGCTGTGTTCTTCGTGTGCTTTTAGGTCAAAGTCAGTGCGGCTGTGAATTCCTTCCAGTTCTTTAAATCCAAATGGGAAGTTAAATTCAATATCGGCAGCAGCATTGGCATAATGGGCCAATTTATCATGATCGTGAAAACGGTAATTTTCAGAACCCAAGCCAAGGGCACTGTGCCATTTCATGCGTTCTGTTTTCCAGTATTCGTACCACTTGATTTCTTCACCCGGGCGAACAAAAAACTGCATTTCCATTTGCTCAAACTCCCGCATGCGGAAAATAAACTGACGAGCTACAATCTCGTTACGGAAAGCTTTTCCGGTTTGGGCAATCCCAAAAGGGATTTTCATTCTACCGGATTTTTGCACATTCAGGAAGTTTACAAAAATACCCTGGGCCGTTTCCGGGCGCAGATATACTTCGCTGGCGCCATCGGCCACCGAGCCTATTTTGGTGCCAAACATCAGGTTAAACTGGCGCACATCTGTCCAGTTTTTACTTCCTGAAACCGGGTCAGCAATTCCCTTTTCTTCAATCAGGGCTTTTACATCTTCCAGGTTGCCATCAGTAAGGCCCTTGGCCATGCGGGCCATGGTTTCATCGGCTTCATCCAAATATCCCTTTACACGGGGATTGGTTTCGCGGTACATTTTTTCGTCAAAGCTTTCGCCAAATCTTTTGGCAGCTTTTTCACACTCCTTATCTGCCTTTTGGCGCAGCTTTTCGGCATAATCCTCTAACAGTACATCAGCACGGTAGCGC
>CAXBJE010000294.1:0-4910 GCA_963975525.1 uncultured Owenweeksia sp.
GTAAGTTATGACCGCAAATGAAATGAATGCCGTTTTTGATCAATGCATTGCGCAATATCACCTTACTGATAATGTAGATGCTGAGGAAAACAACCCGTTTGAAAAAGGCTCATTTAAAAACTTGCTGTTCCACAAAAACTGGATTGACACAGTACAATGGCATTTGGAGGATATCATCCGTGACCCAAATATTTCACCAGAAAATGCATTGGTGATAAAGCGCAGAATTGACGCCAGCAACCAAGACAGAACCGATTTGGTTGAAAAAATTGATGACCATTATCTGGAAGACTTTAATAAAATTACACCCGCTCCCAATGCAAGGGTAAATACAGAAAGTATGGCGTGGGCCATTGACAGGCTTTCCATTTTGGCACTTAAAATTTACCACATGCGAGTGGAGTCTGAGCGCAAAAATTTAGATGATGCGCTGGCCAATAAAAATCAGTTTAAACTTAATGTTCTCCTCACCCAACGCGGAGATTTAAGTCTGGCTATTGACCAACTATTGGAAGACCTTCAATCCGGGCAACGGATAATGAAGGTGTACCGCCAAATGAAAATGTACAACGACCCCGAGCTAAACCCTGTGCTTTACGCACAAAACAACAAGTAGCATGCACTTGCTAGTTCTCAGGTTTTCTGCAATTGGAGATGTGGCCCTAACCATACCTGTGCTTTTGCAATTCAGGAAACAATACCCTGAGATACAGCTTACGATGGTGGCTCCAAAAATGTACCGCTCGCTTATAGAGCCATTGGGCATTGGGTTTATTGAAACACATTTTAAGAAAAAACATAAGGGCATACCCGGCCTCACGCGCCTATATCGCAAAATACATAAGGAGGTAAAACCTGATATGGTTATTGACCTTCACTCCGTTTTACGTACCCATATCCTTCAAACCTTTTTTCGCTTGCGCGGAACTCCTTTTTTTCAATTGGATAAGGGTCGGGATGAAAAAACACTTCTTACACTTAAAAAGAATAAAACCTTAAAGCAGCTGCCGCATACCACTGAGCGCTATGCCCAGGTATTTGCTGATGCAGGGTTTCCAGTAAAGTTTGACCCCAAAGACCCTCCGTTTCCAGCATACAAACATGCCGAAGCCACAGACTTTGCTAATGGTTTTGTTAATGAAAGTTTAGTGGGGATTGCTCCCTTTGCGGGTTTTCCGGGGAAGACATGGCCACTGCAAAAAATTTCCAAACTCATTGATTCTCTGCTTTATCAAAAAATTACTGTTGTTCTTTTTGGTGGGCCCGGAGACATCCCAAAATTAGAAACTCTAAAAGGAGATAAAGAGCAGATTGTAATAATGGCCGGAAGGTTTGACTTTGCCGGAGAAGTGGTTTTTATGCAATCAATGAAAGCCATGATAAGCATGGACTCGTCAAATATGCACCTGGCCACCTTGGCGGGAATACCTGTTGTTTCTGTTTGGGGCGCTACACACTCTTTTGCAGGATTTGGCCCACTTGGAAAAAACTACCACTTGCAAGCAGAAATATCAACGGACAAGCTGGAATGCAGGCCGTGCTCTGTGTTTGGGGATAAGCCATGCTTCCGTAAAGATTACGCTTGCCTCAATGAGTTATCCGGTGAAACTGTATTTCAAAAGGTTCAGCTTGCCTTGCGGGAAGATTAGTGCTTAAACCCACTTTACAATCTCCTAAACATTGCTGTTATAAACCTTTAACCTTAAACCATCTAAGCTTACCTTTGCCGCCTTAAAAATCGCTCCGGTTAAACCCGGAATGAAGATACTTTTACACGTGAGCAACAAGGAGGTTAAACCATACAAGGAGTCGGAAGGAAGTAAGAAGGAGCAGGTGGCGCAAATGTTTGATAACATTTCTGCCAAGTATGATTTCCTGAACCATATACTCTCGCTTAACATTGACAAGGGATGGCGCAGAAAAGTGGTAAAAATGGCCGCCACAGGCAATCCTAAAACCATTTTGGATGTTGCTACAGGCACAGCCGATTTAGCCATTGCCCTTACCAAGGCTCATCCTGATAAAATTACAGGAATTGACATTTCCAGAGGAATGTTGGATGTTGGCCAAAAGAAAATTGAAGCCAAGGGCTTAAGCCAGATAATTACCTTAGAGCAGGCTGACTCTGAAGACCTGCCCTTTGAAGACAATACTTTTGATATTGTAACCGTAGCATTTGGCGTTCGTAATTTTGAAAATCTTGAAAAAGGTATTTCTGAAATCAGAAGAGTTTTAAAGCCTACCGGTAGAATTTTGGTGCTCGAGTTTTCTCAGCCCACAGGCTTTCCATTTAAACAGGTGTATAAATTCTATTTCAAAAACATATTGCCAACATTAGGGAAACTGGTATCTAAAGATAATAGCGCCTACACCTACCTACCCGAATCAGTAAATGCGTTTCCTTATGGCAAACCATTTACAGATGTTTTGGAAAAAGTAGGATTTACAAAAACCAGCTTTAAACCTGTTACTTTTGGGGTAGCTACAATTTACGAAGGGACAAAATAATGAAGGTGGGCACTCGTTTGATACACGTGAAAAACATGAAGAAAGCTTCTCTTTTATTGCTGTTGATGATAGCTGCGATAGGACATGCTCAGCGCTTGCCAAAAAATCAACCTAAGTACGACCAAAAGCCTATTCACTTTGGGTTTAGTGTTGGTCTTAACTATTCTGACTTCTATATTCAGGAGTCTAAAGACATTTCTGCCATTGATGGCTACTACTCTGTAAAATCGCAGGTGGCCCCGGGTTACACCATCCATATCATTAGTAATTTACGTTTATCCGATTATTGGGATTTGCGCTTCACACCAGGATTTTCTACCACAGAACGTACTCTGCTGTTTGATGTTATTGAGCCATTGAGTGAGGAGCGGCAGGAAGTAATTCGCAAAATTGAGAGCAGCTACATTGAGGCACCTTTTCACTTAAAGTGGAAATCTCAGCGCATCAACAATTATCGCCTGTATGTTTTAGGTGGAGTTAAATACAATATTGATTTGGCTTCAAAACAGGATATTGACGATGACAGGGTATTTAAAATCAAGCGGAACGACTTAATGTATGAGTTTGGTTTTGGCTTTGATGTTTACTTTGAGTTCTTTAAATTTTCTCCACAAATAAAGGCCAGCTGGGGCACCAGTAATTTGATGGTAGACGATGACACCTTCTACATACAAGGTATTGAGCGACTTGAAACCCGCTCCATTCTTATCAATTTTACCTTTGAGTAACGCCTGATTCCATTACAAGTCTGTCCCATTTTAGAGATGGACTACTTTTGTACTTCAAAATTCCAAAATTGTGATTAAAGAAATCGAGCTGGTTTGCTCTCCACAAGAAGCCGCCAGCGAGCAGATTTACACTAAGCTTTTTGCTCAAAAGGCTCATGTAAACCCTGCAGACATCAACGGAATCCAACTCATCAATCGCTCCATTGATGCCCGTTCCCGAAACATCAAGGTAAACCTTAAAGCCCTGGTTTTTATTGGTGAAGAACCAAAGCCCCGGGAAATCCTGAAACCAGATTATAAAAATGTTGAAAATGCCCGCAGGGTATTAATTATTGGTTGTGGACCTGCCGGAATGTTTGGCGCATTGCGCTGTATTGAACTTGGCTTAAAGCCGATTATTATTGAGCGCGGCAAGGATGTACAGAGCCGCAGACGCGATTTAAAAGCAATTAACCGTGACCACACTGTAAACCCTGAATCTAACTATTGTTTTGGGGAAGGCGGTGCCGGAACGTACTCCGATGGAAAGCTCTATACCCGTAGCAAAAAGCGGGGAAGCGTTCAACGGGTTTTGGATATTTTGGTGAATCATGGTGCCGTTGAAGATATCCTTATTGAAGCCCACCCGCATATTGGCACCAATAAGTTGCCCAAAGTGGTGGAAGCTATGCGGGAAACCATCTTAAACTTTGGTGGCGAAATCCATTTTGATACACGAATGGATGACCTCATCCTGAATGCCAATTCCATTAAAGGAATAAAAACTCAGAAAGGCGATGTAATAGAAGCAGATGCCCTGATTTTGGCCACTGGTCATTCCGCCAGAGATGTGTTTGAGCTGTTGGACAAAAAGAAAATACTAATTGAAGCCAAACCCTTTGCCATGGGCGTACGGGTGGAGCATCCACAACAGTTAATAAATGATATTCAATACCATGGTGATCGCAGCGGACTTCTACCTGCCGCTTCGTATAAGTTGGTAGAGCAGGTGCAGGACAGAGGAGTTTACTCTTTCTGTATGTGCCCCGGTGGGTTTATAGTGCCTGCTGCCACTGCTGTGGATGAATTGGTGGTAAATGGTATGAGCCCAAGTAAACGCGATAATCAATTTGCAAACTCAGGTATTGTGGTTGCCATTGAACTTTCTGATCTACGCAAGTACAGTCAGCATGGTGCTTTGGCAGGACTGGCCTACCAACGGGAAGTAGAACAAAAAGTGTGGAAAGCTGGTGGCAGCGACCAAACGGCACCTGCACAAAAACTTACTGATTTTGTAAAAGGCAAATCTTCTACAAACCTCAACGAAACAAGTTATATGCCCGGGCTTAATGCAGCCAGGATGGATGAAATCCTCCCCGCTGCTATTTCTGACCGGTTAAGGCAGGCGTTTCCAAAATTTGGTCAAAAGATGAAAGGCTACTTTACTGATGAAGCTAATATCATTGGTATTGAAAGCCGTACTTCAAGCCCGGTGCGTATTCCGCGTAAGCGAGACACATTGCAGCACCCACAGATTGATAACCTCTTCCCTTGCGGTGAAGGAGCCGGTTATGCAGGTGGAATTGTATCGGCTGGCATTGATGGAGAAAATTGTGCGGAGGCGGCTTTTGCATATTTACACTTCGACTAGCGCTTAGTGTGACAGCGGTTAAGGTTTAAGGTTTAAGGTTTAAG
>CAXBJE010000295.1:0-4894 GCA_963975525.1 uncultured Owenweeksia sp.
CGCAGCCTGCACAGCAGCCACCAATGTAGTGTGGTCTTTAGAACCAATGGCAATGTTCAGGATGTTTTGCTCAGAAGAGTTGTCTACAACAGCGGCCTGCCCTTTACCAGGATCGGCTTGCTCTGTAGGTGCATCTTGAGTTACTTCAGCTTCGGTTTCTGCAACTGCCTGGTTGCAGCTTATGCCTGCTATAAATATTGCGGCAAGTAGTAGTAGGTGTGATTTACTTAACATGATTTAGTGATTTATTGAGTAAAATTAATCATTCGATTCTAATTAAAGATATAAAGGTCTTTTTATATTTTATGATTTTTATCATCTTTTTGTGCTTGTAGCGATTATCCTATATACCTTAGTGTCACAACGTTTCCGTTGAAATAGACTTTAACCCAATCAATACAGCTCTACCATGGGTCAGGTCCATTAAGCAGGTAGCAAAAATTTTTACCGCTTACATTTTTTGAAGCCCCTACTTCCAATAAATTTGAAGCCGAACTTATTCCCCTTTTCATCCCTTATGAAAAAAATCATTTTCAAGGCAATTCTGGTAGCCTTAATAACCGGTGTGGTTTACGCGGGCTTGCTCGCTTTAATGGATAACAAACAAGGGATTGAGTTTGATACACAAAAGTTTGTTATACGGGCTCTCCTCTATGGCTGTGGTATGGGAATCATAAGTTACATCGCGCTTCAGAAACGCGAGAAAAAGAAGAACAAGCCAAAATCCTAATGCTAGGTAATTCAGAGCGTTGAGTCCCTAGTGACTCCAATTCTTTCTTCAATTTTATAGTGGGGCAACTATTAGGTGGGTTCGGGGTGTCCTTAGCCAGACAACCTTAAGTTCACTTTAAATGGCACAAAAAAACATAGCCCAAACCAAGCTACTGGATTACAAAGTAAATGTGCGGATAAAGCTTTCCTCGCTGTGGGCCACACTCATGGCGCTATACATTTATGCCGACTACTTTCAGTTAATGACACCTGGAACTATTGAAGGCATGCAAAGTCTTGAATCGCCCGTTGGCCCTATCACTCCTACCCTACTTGTAATATTCTCGGTTATTCTTATCATTCCGGCTTTAATGATATTTCTGTCGCTATCGCTCCCTCCTGCCTTTGCCAAATGGCTCAATATCCTATTCGCACTGTCGTATGCCGCTATATCCGTATTAATCATTGTTGCTGATATCGGAAATGCCTGGCAAGCCTCTTTTGTACTCTACAACTTTATTGAACTATTTGTAATGATTACCGCATTTATCATGGCCTTAAAATGGCCCAGAGAATAATTTTAGTCGATTAATACTTTAACCACCAAATCATAAAATGAAAGCAGCCATTGCCACCAAGTACGGCCCTCCTGAGGTTCTTGAAATTCAGGAAAGAGAAAAACCAACTCCAAAACACAATGAAATACTGATAAAAGTACATGCAGCCACAGTAACCGCTGGCGACTGCCGTATGCGGGCTTTTAATGTACCAGGGATTTTTTGGCTTCCCGGGCGATTGATGTTAGGAATTACAAAACCCCGAATGGAAATTACAGGAATGGAGCTCTCAGGAGTGGTTGAAGCTATTGGAAAAAGTGTAAAAAGGTTTAAGGTTGGCGATGCTGTTTGTGGCTCCACCACAAAGGCTGGCATGGGTGGTAATGCAGAATATAAATGCCTGCCGGAGGATAAGGCCATAACCCTTAAAGCCGATAGTGTAAGCCATGCAGAAGCGGCCACCCTTCCCATTGGTGCCCTTACTGCACTTTGGTTTTTACGTCAAGCTAAGGTTGATAAAGCTCCCGCCAATGGCTCCCTACAACATGATGTACTTATCTACGGAGCATCAGGATCAGTAGGAACTTTTGCTGTGCAACTGGCTAAATACTTTGGAGCTAACGTAACTGCTGTTTGTAGTACATCAAATGTGGATATGGTAAAAGGGCTTGGCGCAGACATAGTGATTGATTATACCCAACAAGATTTTACTCAAAATGGAAAAGTGTATGATGTGATTTTTGAAACTGTTTCCAAAATCCCTTTTTCAAAATGTAAAAACTCCATCCAAAAAGGAGGTTACTTTTTAGATACTGTAGGCATGACACCCGGCTTAACCGGCTTAGGTAGTGGCCGAAAAGTAATTGGCGGTGGAGCACCTGAAAGCCCTGAAGACCTAAGGTACTTAATGGATTTAATGGCTGATGGAAAGCTGAAATCGGTAATTGACAAAACCTATCCCCTAAATGAAATTGTGGAGGCACACCGCTATGCAGATAGTGGCCGTAAGCGCGGTAATGTGGTTATTGAAATAATAGGAAGTTAAAAGTCAATAAGTCGAAAAAAAACCGAACCGACTGCCTAAAACAATGCCACCGATTGCATTGCTAAAAAAGTTGTAAAATTGCCGCCATCGGTGGAATCCATTACCACCTAAAAAACCGGAGGCGATACCGAAAAGCCCAAGAGTAGGAACTAAATCGAACAAATAAAACCCACTACAGATGGAAGCACAAAAAGTAGATATGTTTATCATGGCCAACAGCAAATTCTTTGAAAGTCATCAAATTGGACTTATCAGAGACAGGCTAATTGCAATGGATGATTCTCAATGGCCAATGGTACAAACCCTACAATTTAAAGATCCTACAACCAGCATTATTGTTTCTCTATTGGCAGGTAGCTTAGGTATTGATCGTTTTATGATTGGAGATACTGGTTTAGGTATTGGAAAGCTTTTAACCTGCGGAGGTTTTGGTATTTGGGCCATCATAGATTGGTTTTTAATTATGGGAGCCACTCGCGAAAAAAACATGGAAAAGCTACAGCAAACACTGCGCTAATCTAAATGAGCAGGAACAAGTTATATATCATATTACTTATAGCCTGTACGGCAGGGTATATTTGGTTGTATTTTGGCTTAACTGGTATAAACCCGGGTGCTGAAAACATGGAGGTTTGCCTAATTAAGCATACTACAAATATGCCTTGCCCATCCTGCGGATCAACACGGTCAGTAATGGCCATTACCCAAGGAAACATTTCCGAGGCTCTTTATCTAAACCCTCTTGGGTTGATTATCTCGCTAATTATGGTAATCACCCCGGTTTGGCTTTCGCTGGATGTATTGGGTAAAAAAGATTCACTTTTTAGGTTTTATCAAAAAGTGGAACTGTCATTAAAAAAACCAAAGCTGGCCCTCCCCTTGGTGGCTTTGATACTGCTTAACTGGGGCTGGAATATTTTTAAAGGATTATGATTAGCGTAGAGGCATTTGAATACTTTCCCGGTGAGCATGAAGCTGAAAAAGCTTCAAACAGTTACCTGATGTCTCTTGTAGCTGTGGTTGCCGGGCTGCCACTACCCATTATTAATCTTATTGCCACTTTTATTTTTTACATGGGTAACCGAAAAGGAACCTACTTTGTACGCTGGCATTGTACGCAAGCGCTGTTTTCTCAGGTTTCAATGTTGTTTATAAATAGCTACGGCTTTTGGTGGACTGTTTCCATTATAGCCTCCTCAGAAACCTTGAGCAACAATTACATTTCCTATATGATAGCGGCTTTGCTGTTTAATCTTGCAGAGTTTATTGCCACTATCTACACTGCCATCCAAACCCGTAAAGGCATCCATGTAAAGTGGTTGTTTTACGGAAACCTAACCGACCTTATTTGTAAGCCCTGATTATGGAAAAGACTTTTATACAAGGCGTACTTATCGTCCTGTCCTTTTTTGGAATTTGGTTTGGCCTGCAGCAGGTTGATTGGATGAATGTTTTTAGAGTGGAACATTATTCGGATGAAACCGAAGAGAAGCTGGGCGAGATTTTTTGGGAGATGATTGAAAGCACCGAAGAAATTGTAAAAGACAAGTATTTAATAAGTACTGTTGACAGCCTGGTGAACAAGATTTGCATTGAAAATGACATTTACCGCGAATCACTAAAAGTGCATATCATTTTAAATGATGAGATAAACGCTTTTGCCCTGCCTGATGGTCATCTGGTAATTAATACCGGTTTAATAGCTTCCGCAGAAAGCCACCAGGAACTTTGTGGAGTTATTGGACATGAAATTGCGCACATTGAGCTAAATCACATTATGCAAAAGCTGGTAAAGGAAATTGGCCTTTCGGCAGTGCTTAGTATTGCTACCGGTGGCCGATCTGAAGTTATTGGAGAAGCAGCACATGTACTCTCCTCCTCAGCTTTTGACCGTAAGCTGGAAGAGGAAGCAGATATTAAAGCCGTTGACTACCTCACCACAGCACGAATAGACCCCGAGCCATTGGCCAACTTTATGTATAAGCTGGCTGAACAGCAGCCCGAGTTTTTGGAATACTTCTCATGGGTAAGTACCCACCCTGATTCTAAGGACCGAGCCTTGTACATAATTGAGTACAGCAAATCTAAAAAGGTGAAATACGAGCCGGTTATTAAAACGGCTACCTGGGAGAAGGCAAAGGCCAGTCTGCCTGCACAGAACTAGGTTTTGATGTATAGTTAAGGGAATTATAAGTTGACGTATCCCACCCTGCTAGTTGGCGTAAATAACCTCTTATTTTAGTTCAGGTTTTCCCAATCTTTGTTGCATCAAAAATTTAATCACTGAAAAGGATGAGCACAAAAGACTACCCCAAAATAACGATAGAAGCCATTGTAAACGCTAACCCAGACAAGGTGTGGAGCTATTGGAACGAGAAGACAATGGCGATAAAACCAAAATCACCACAATTTTTGATGCTGAAAGCGAAAACCCTGTTGAAATGCAAAAAGAGGGCTGGCAGGCCATTTTAAATAATTTTAAGAAGCATGCCGAGGAGAACTGATTTAGCCTAACTCGCTACCTCCAACTCACGGCTGTATCGGTTTCTGTACTCCGTAGGTGTAAGCCCAGTAATTTTTT
>CAXBJE010000296.1:0-4801 GCA_963975525.1 uncultured Owenweeksia sp.
CTACCCTTGCCCCAGCCGCCATTCAAATTGATAATCCAAATATTAATGGTTTCCCGAGGGATTCTGTCCGATTTTGCCAGGGTAGTGGTGCTTCTCTACAGGCCAACGCACCTGTGGCCTCAACAGGTCTCACCTTCACCTATCAGTGGATTACTGATACCATTGACCAATTTGGTGATACCACATTTTTTGCAACAGGAGTTGGGGATACTTTGAGAACCTTCTTTGCAGATACCACTGCCAGATTTTATGTGGTAATTAATGATGGTCTGTGTTCGGATACTTCTCAGCCTTACTTTGCCTTTATGGACACGCTCCCCCGAACACAAATAGCCCATGAAAATTATAAGGGAGGATTAATAAGTCCTATTATGGTTACTACAGATATTTGTATGACGGATTCCACCTTGTTATCATCTATCAATACTGATCCGGGTTGGACTTACCAATGGCAACGCCTTAATACTGGCACTATGACTTGGGCAAATCTTACCGCAGCAGATATTCCTAACCCAAATTATGATGGAACTCAGTCAATGCTTCAGGTTGATACAAGCATCAAACCAATACAACCACTTAGCTTTTATAGGTTGAGAACCAGAACCATTACTTCCTTTACGGGAGCTACTGTTTGTGAGTTTTTTAGCCAACAGGTGAGGGTTAGGTGGTTCCCCGAGTACACCTTGGATTACGCACCACAGCCTTGGGTTACCAGTGTAGGAAATGATTCTGTAAGCATTTGTGAGAGAGATTCTGTGCAACTTATTGCTCCTACAACGCCAGGGCAGTTGGTAACCAACGGCCTTAACTATACTTACCAATGGTTAACGGATGATACAGCAACGGCTGGTCAAAAAATGGCCATTACAGGTGCTACCAACAGAACTTTTTATACCAATGAGCCGGGCCGCTACTATGTAGCCTTAGATGATGGTATTTGTATTGACACTTCAGTGTTCTTTTCAGTTTTTGTTGATACGGTCCCATCTACTACTATTTTTGATACCCTTCCTGGACTTAATACTGATAGGCTGTTGTGTCTTACAGATTCAGTTTATCTGTTGGCCAGAAGTGCCATGGTACCGTTCTTAAAATACCAGTGGCAGCAGTATAGAAGTACTACAGGTACCTGGGCCAATATGTTAAATGATACGCTTCCTGGAATTGTGGTAGATACTACATTAAAAGAAGCAGGTGAGGATACAGCTTATTTCAGGTTACAGGTATCCTATAACAACCAGTTTAATTTAGCTGGCTGCCCGTTTACTACTGATAGTTTAGAAGTGGTGTTCTTTAATCCACCAAATGTGTCTCTTTTCCCTGGTGATTCGCTTGGCCTTTGCGCTGGTGACTCTATACTGATGATAGCACAGGGAAATTCATTTAGCTATTCGTGGAGTACTGGTGCAGTAACACCTTCAGTTACCATTAAGCAGGCCGGAAGTTATACCGTAACAGGTACAGGCGTTAATGGCTGTACAACCACCAGAAGGTTTGTGATTTACCCAATAACAACCGTTGCCAATGCCGGTCCTGATATTACAACTACTTCAGGTACCGATGTGGTGCTAAGTGGATCAGGAGGTACAGGTTACCGCTGGTATGCCAATAAACCAATTGCGTGGAGCGATTTCCTTTCTCAAAATGTAACCGTTAGCTATACACTACCTGATGGTGTGAAATCTGATACAGTAGTTATCTACCTTCAGGTAACCAACTCAGCAGGTTGTTTAGATACAGATTCCATGACGTTGATTATTAACACCAATGAAGACCCGGGCAAGGCTTTGATAGACCAGGCGTGGAACTACTTTTCTCCGGGTAGTGGTGGTGGAAATGATACATGGGATATTAGAGGTATAACCAGCCAGTACACTGGTTGTAGAATTGATATAATGAACCGTTGGGGGTCAATCATCTTTAACGAGGAGGAATTTAATGGAGTTTGGGATGGACGTAATAATGGTGGTCAGGATTTACCTGATGGAACCTACTATTACATCCTTAGTTGTGATGGAGAAATCATCCTCAAAAATGCCATAACCTTAATCCGTAAACAATAATTTACTGCGCTATGAAATTCAATAAGAATATAATCGTCTTAGCTGTTATTGCACTGGCCTCAACGGTACAGGCGCAGCAAATTCCGCTGTACAGCAACTACTTTTTTACTCCCTACATCTATAACCCTTCACGCTCAGGTACTGAGGGCTATACAGAAGCCACCTTGCTACACCGCAGGCAGTGGACCGATATACAGGGTTCACCAGAAACTTCGGCTTTAGCCCTTAATGGCTCTTTGAATGAAGAGAAAGTAGGTTGGAGTATTTATGGTTTTTCCGATCAAACCGATATTATAAAGCGCATTGGCCTTTACGGAAACTATGCCTACCACATCAAGATGACCGACAAAAGCCAGTTGTCTTTTGGGTTAGGAGCAGGATACCTTGCTAATAACCTTGATGTTAATGGTATCAGAGCAAAAGATCCTAATGATGTGTTTGTGATTACCAATGGTGAGAGAGGGACTTTCGACTTAAACTTTGGTTTGAATCTTAAGATTGCAGATTTTCAGATCGGTGCTGCAGTTCCTCAATTAATTGGTAATTCTGTTAAGTATGCCGAGGTACCTAATACTGATACTAAAGTAGCCTACTCACTATTGAGACATTACGTATTTAATGCTCAGTATGACTTTGGTTTTGCAGGAGATAAAAACGTGCTTACCCCAATGGTAATGGTAAGAGCGGCTAAAAATGTACCTGTACAAGTAGATGCGGGACTTATGTTTGCCATGAAGGACTACGGTTACATTGGCGCCATGTTCCGTTCAGAGTATGCCGTAACCGGTAACTTAGGAATCAATCTAACGGAGCAACTAACCGTTGGATATGCGTATGACTTTTCACTTAATGATTACGGTTCTGACCTCGGTACTTCTCACGAGTTTATGCTTACCTACCGCTTTGGGAACAATAAGCGCAATGAGCGTTTAGAAAACGAAATCAAGAAGCTGAAAGACAAGCAGCGCAAACAAAAAGATGAAACTGAAGAGCTTATTGAAGAGAAGCTGGAAGAATTTAAAGATTCTTACAAAAAGCAGATGGAAGCTGACCTTAAGGAGGCCGCTGAAGCCGCTGCCGCAGCTGCTGCTCAAAATAACCAGGGCAACAATACTGGAGGTAACCAGGGTGGTAATAATAACCAGCAAGGAAACCAACAGGGCAATCAGCAAGGCAATAACAATGCTACCCGTGGTAATCAACAAGGCCAAAACAACAATAACAATCAGGGCCAGAATAACCAGGGAGGTAACAACAATACCGGTAATAACAACCAGGGTGGAAATAATGCCAACAATAGCGGTAATTATGGAAACAACTCTGCAAGCAACGTAAGCCCTGGTAGCAGCGGCTATTACGTAGTAGCTGGTGTGTTTAGCAATAAAGCTAATGCTGACCGCTTACAACGTAAATTAGAGAACCAGGGAATTGATGCCCGTTCCTTCCAGGATCCTGGTAACTTTTATTATTATGTATATTTACTGAAGTTTGACAATCACCAACAGGCTGATCAGGCGAAAGCCAGCAACCTGAATGGCTCCTACACCGGAGACCTTTGGATTAAGATTGTGAAATAACTCTGATGAAGTTTTTGTAGATTCAATTAAGTCCCGTCTTGGCTCAACCAAGGCGGGATTTTTTTTGCAAAAAAAAAATTAAACTCTATAAAGGTTTTTGCCAGAGATTCTCAGTCTTCCCCAAGTATATTCCGGGCCTGTAGCACATGGCGCTCCGTATGCGCGAGGCAAAAGCCAAGGGCATCGGCTATGTTTAGTTTAAGGATGGGTACAAAGGTGGGCACTTTAACGGCAGTTAAGTCCTTATCGTAGGCTTTAATGATAAGCTCTTCCAGCTCCTCAATATCATTAATAAAATCTTTGAAAACGATATTCTCATTGAGAGTGATACCCTTTTTGGCCCGTGCGATGGGGTCCACCTTTTTAAAGGTTTTCATTTTCCATTTAATGATACCATCCTGTGGCGTCATCCCATTAATGAACTTTTTACCTAGCCAACTAAGTTTGGTTTCATCGCCTTCATAATCCGGGGCTTTATCAAGGGCGCGGCTAATGTTTTTGATGTAAAAGGCCTGTACAATGTTGATGTGGGCAAATACTTCAATTATGCTCCATTTGTTGGGAGCGGGGCGTCTGCGCAGTTCTTCCGCTTCTAAAAAGTAAAAACTCTTTTGGGCATCGTTGCGGATTTCGCGTGCTTTATGTCTTAAATCACTTAGATATTCAGATTGTATCATCATCAAAGTGCGGTTAGCTTTTGAAGGCTAAAATTACTCACAGAAAAGATATAAACCTGATTTCGACAAATATTTATAGGTTCAGATTTCAGTAGAGTGTAATAGGCAAGGCGCTTAAGTGAAAGTTTGGCGGGCCAAACTGAGTGATGGCAACTCAGAATATTGAAGTCTAATGAAAAGCATAAAGGTCACCCTCTAAAAGATAATTTATGTTTTAAGGTAGTTGTGAATTATGGTACACTTCCGCAAAACCACTAATCATAGCTGTTCTGAACCATAAACTATGAATCGAATTGAGGTTATTGCCTAAAAAAGATGAAAATTTACCAAGGGTGTATAGATTTGCCGCCCAAACAATTTTGGGCTTCAACCCTTAATTGGCAAATTAATAAATAAGTTACTCCGTGAAAAACCCTCTTCTTCAATCATTCTATACTGTTTTTGAAACACCGCCTTTTAATCAAATAAAAGAGGAACACTTTCT
>CAXBJE010000297.1:0-4771 GCA_963975525.1 uncultured Owenweeksia sp.
ATACCCTACCATTAAAATGGGTAAATCGTGCCAAACTTGAAAGCATAAGAATATTTGCCTCCGGCCAAAACCTACTATACTTTATGAGCAGCGACTATTTTGGTATTAACCCTGAAGGGCTAAAAACCAATAGCGAGTATTCTTCTCCCCTGGTTTCCGGCTATCAACGCGGAGCATATCCGGTTGAAAGACAAATCTCATTTGGTATAGATATTAACTTTTAATCCTAGCAGCCATGAAAAAATATATTCGCATAGCCATTTCATTTATTCTACTAGTTGTCACAGCGGTGTTGGGTACATCTTGTGAGAAACAACTAAACCTGGAGCCCATATCAGATATAAGCGCAGGTGTATTTTACAACAATGCCAACGATATTGACTTGGCTGTTGTAAGTACCTATAACTCTCTTTACGGAGTTATGAATAAGGAGTTTGTAGTAACGGAACTTAGATCGGACAACACTTATATGAGTCCGCAAAACAGTGAAACTTCAAATGTGCCTTATCGTGCAGCTGATCGTTTTGTGCTAAACTCTCAAAACATTTATGTGCAGGAGTACTGGCGCGCATTGTACCGTACAGTTTCATTATCAAACAACGTGATTGCACATATTGACGTGGTTGAAAACGAAGAATTGGCAGGTCAATATTTGGGAGAAGCTCGCTTTTTAAGAGCCCATGCCTACTTTAACCTGGTAAGAAGTTTTGGTGGTGTGTTTATTATTGATGAACCAATAACCGGACAAGAGGCTAAGAAAAGAGACAGAAGCACCGTTGAGGATGTTTACAAATTTTTAATAGCCGATTTAGAATATGCGGCAGAAAACCTTCCAGATGTTTCCTCGGGAGCACAACTGGGAAGAGTTACTAAATGGGCGGCAAAGGCATTACTCGGTAAGGCTTTACTAACCAGAAATACAGGTAGCGATAATGATGATGCTATAACGGTACTTACTGAAGTAGTAAACCTTAGTGGTTTTTCCATGCTTCCCTCCTATGCTGATGTATTTAGCATAAGTAATGAGCACAACAGCGAAATTCTATTTGCCGTAAGATATCAATCTGGCGGTGTAGGCTTAGGCGCCCCATTTGCAAACTACTTCTCTCCTATCCAAAGTGACAATTTTGTGGTAACGGGTAGTGGTGATGAGTTGAACGTACCAACCACCAGCATGTCAGCTGCATACGAAGCTGCTGATCAAAGAAAAGCGGTTTCCATGGCGGATAGCTTTTTACTTGGAAGCAAATATGTTCAAACAAGGTTTATCTCTAAATACAACTCTACTTTTAGCAATGTGGATGATGCCGGTAACGACTGGCCCATAATACGTTTTACGGATGTAATGCTTCTTTTGGCTGAAGCCATAAACAATCAGGGAGGCCCTACTCCACAGGCCATTGACTTGCTAAATGACGTTAGACAAAGAGCAGGCCTTACGGCTTATACCACTGCTGAAGTTGGAAGTTACTTTGACTTTAAACTCGCACTTGAACTTGAAAGAAAGCTGGAATTTGCCTTTGAAAATCAACGATGGTTTGATTTGGTAAGAACCGAACGGGCAATAACGGTGATGAACACTCATTTTTCTACGGAAGATCAATACAACGATCCTACAAGGCCACAGTTTTATACCAGCCCAATTTCGTCATGGCAACTACTATTGCCCATCCCACAATATGAAATTGACCTAAACCCAAGTATAGCCCAAAATATAGGCTACTAAAAAATGAGAAATTCTCTTTTCATTATACTACTAGGCTGTACCTGCTTTTTTGCAGATGGCAAAAAGTTACCTGTAAACACAGATGTAGCTTTAACTGCTGCCATTAAATCAGCCCAACCTGGTGATACCATTGTAATGGCTGCACAGGAATGGAAGGATGTTTCCATAAATTTTTACGCCACCGGAACCAGCGATAAGCCCATTGTGCTTTCAGCAGAAATTCCTGGTAAAACCATAATAACAGGAAATTCAAAACTTGTTCTATTTGGTGAATACCTTGTAGTTTCAGGCTTATGGTTTAAGGATGGAGTTACTGATGGCAAGCCAGTGATTTCATTCCGAAAGAGTAAAGAGCAAAACTCACATTTTTGCAGGGTTACGGAATGTGCCATCACAAACTACAATCCTTCGGGCAGATCATTTCAATACCAATGGGTAGAATTGTGGGGAAAGAACAACAGAGTGGATCACTGCTCCTTTGCGGGAAAAACCCATCAAGGCCCTACACTTATTGTGGGTTTAAAGGATAACCCTGATAATGTGGAAAACAACCACCGGATTGATCATAACCACTTTGGCTACCGCCCTCCTCTGGGCACCAATGGTGGTGAAACCATGCGTATCGGCACCAGCCATACCTCAATGGAATCGTCAAAAACCATAGTGGAAAACAACCTGTTTGAAAAATGCAATGGCGAAGTGGAAATTATCTCCAGCAAAAGCTGTGATAACATTTACAGGAACAACCTATTTATTGAAAACGAGGGAATTTTAACCTTGAGACATGGAAACCGTTGCCTTGTAGAAGGGAATATTTTTTATGGAAACAACAAACCACACACAGGTGGTGTAAGGGTTATCAATGAAGGTCATATAGTGCAAAACAACATCTTTATTGGCCTTAAGGGAGATGGATTTAGATCACCATTGGTGGTAATGAATGGTGTACCCAACAGCCCTTTAAACCGATATAATCAGGTTAAGGATGCGTGGATTCAAAACAACACCTTTATCAACTGTGCTTCAGTAGCTCTGGCAGAAGGTAGCGATGAAGAGCGTAGCCTTGCCCCGGAAAATACAGTGTTTGCCAACAACCTGTTTTTCTCAGATTCGCCAGTGGATTTATTCAAAATATCAGATGATATTTCAGGAATCATTTTTTCGGGTAACAAAGTCCATGGCCCATACAGCTTCACCACCGGTGGGGTTGATAAGGTGGAGTTGACCTGGAAAAACCTTTCGCTTTACCCTATACCTACAGTGGCCAGCATGCCGCTGCTTGAGGTAAAAACAACTAAACGACCTGCCAGGACTGATATAACGGGTACGGTAAAATCTAAAGTAATTGCAGGTGCTCTAATTCCGGGCAATGAAAAAGTGCCATCCGCCTTTGCAACCTTACCCGGTGTTAGCTGGAAAATAAATCTCAGTGAGGAATCAAAACCGGCTAAAATTGAACCTTCAACGGTTAAGGTGCCTAATACTCCCGGAGCGTTGGTAAAAGCCGTTAAATCCGCAAATGACTTTACCAAATTATTACTTGAAGAAGGAACTTACCATGTTGAAAAAGGAATGGTGGTATCCTCAAACATAGAAATTATTGGAGCCGGGGCAGGAAAAACAATTATAGCTATAACTCCTGATGTTGAAAAGGTACCCAGTTATATTTTCAAACTGAGTGGTGGTAAAACATTCCTGCTACAAGGAGTTACCATAGATGGAGAAAGTTCTGAATCTGTTAAATATGGTATTTCTTCACCTTCTGAGGCTACATCATTATCCTATCGCCTGAAGTTAAAAAATGTACACGGTAAAAACTTTTTGGCAGAAACTGGTGCATTTTTTAAAGCCTACGCAGGCACTTTTGCTGATACCATATTAATGGAGAATTGTAAAATTGAGAACTGTGGCCGGGGGTTGAATTTGAGCTATGAAAAGGAAGATATAGGCAAGTACAGTGCAGAAGTAATTGATATTAAGAATACTGTGTTTTACAACATCAATGAATTTGCCATAAACTACTACAGAGGCGGTTCGGATGAATCTACCTTGGGAGGGCAGCTTAATATTAATCATTCGGTGTTTTACAATGTAAATAACAACGAAAAGGGAAGGGTATTAAAAACTGATGGGATAGTTTATGTCAATATCACCAACTCCATTTTTACAGATAGCCCTTATGCATCACAGCTTGTAAGCCTAAAAGGCGACAAAAACAAAATGACCAACTGCGTAAACTACAGAAGTGGAAAAATTCGCCATGATGTAACTGCTATAGTTGATAACATATTACAAGGAGACCCTAGGCTAATAGATACTGAGACCTTTATGCCAAAGGAAAACTCACCGGTGATTAATGCCGGAACAAACGGTTCAAACATTGGACTTATGTCCATAAAACAATAAATAATTCTATAAGTATGAAAACAAGAATTACGTTTTTAGTAATGATAGCTATGGGTTTTGCCTTAAGCTTTTACGTTGCCTCATGTAAGGCCGAAACAGAAGTAGATCAAACGGTAGATGAAATTTTGGCCGCCCAGCCAACCATTACCTCTTTTATGCCTACCACGGCTAGTATTCAATCAAAAGTTACCATCAGCGGAACCTTTTTAAATTTTGCGGTGGCGGCTTATATAGGTAATGTTGAGTGTGAAATCACTCAACGCATTAATGGCAATACATTGGAAATTGAGGTTTCACCAAATGCCAGGGATGGAAAAATAAGGATTGTTACCTCTTCTGATAAGGAGGCTATTTCTGGAGGCGATATTACTATTACCTACCCTGCTCCTACCATTACTTCCACTTTTCCCTCACAGGCTTTTGTAAATGAAAACATTACCGTGGAGGGTACAAACCTAAGAGGTATTACCAGAATTACTTTTGATACAACAGAGGCTATCATCCAATTTCAGGAGCCACAAGCCTTGGTGCTTTCAGTTCCAAACAATGAAGGACCAAATCAAAAAGTACGTTACTACTACAACACCCAAAGTGGAGAGGCTTCTGGAGAGTTGAGCCCCGACTTCCAAATATTTACAC
>CAXBJE010000298.1:0-4740 GCA_963975525.1 uncultured Owenweeksia sp.
AGATGACTTAGATTTTTTACCTCCACCAGTAAGTTTTTCAAGGGTTTCCTTGATTTGCTTTTGTACCTCTTCTTCGGTAAGCTCGCGCTTCGGCTCGTTTCTACGGCCTCTGTTACCACCGCCTTGTCCACCGCCTCTGGCATCTCTCTTAGGCCCACCTGCAGTTGCAGGTTTTCCAGCAGCTGTACCTGGTGTGTTAGACTGAATGCGTTTACGTTGTGGTTTGCGTCTGCTATCCCCTTTCTTATCGGTGCTACTAGCTACCTTTTTCTTGGGTCTTTCAAATTTGCTTAGGTCAATCTTATCTCCGGTAAATTTAGGACCGGATAGCTTGGCGTACTTGGTTTCAATATTTCCACCAGTCTTAGCTTCATCAGATTCCTGTGGAGATTCTGCTTCGGCAGGTTTGGCTTCACTTTCTACCGCCTTAACCTCTTCCTTGGTAGCCTTTTCTTCTGCTTTCGGCTTCTCTACCTTTTTAGTAACTGGGGCGGGTTTAGCAGCTTCCTTTACTTCCTCTTTCGGGGCAGGTTTTTCGGCCTCCACCTTCTCTTCCTGCTTTTTTGGCTCCTCTTTTACCTCTGTGGGTTCAGGAGCTACTTCTGCCGGTGTTTCGGCAACAGGTGTTTCGGCAGCAACTATTGGCTCAGTTTCTGGATTTGGAGCTTCTGCAGGTTGATCTTTTGGCTCTTCCTCAACTGCTGCTTTTTCAACCTCTTCAACAGGCTCGTTCTTAGCCGCAGCCTTTTTAGGAGCGTCCAGGTCAATTTTACCTACCATTTTAGGACCACTCAGAGAAGATTTCGCCTTAATCACCTCGCTAGGAGCTGTATCCCCGGATTTCTCTTCCAGTTCGGCTTTAATCTTTTCCTTTTCTTCCTTCTTCTGCTGGCTTACCTTTTCAGATTGCTCTTTCTTAGCCATATCCGGGGCAAACTTCTCCATTGCCAATTGAATGAACTCAGGTTCAATTCTACTGGTTGGGCGTAGTTTTTCCTCAATACCTTTGGCTTCTAAAAACTCCATGAGAGTATTTACACCGGTATTGCACTCTTTCGCGAGCTGACTAAGTCTTAAAGACTTTCCTGCCATGTAATTCTATCTATTTTATTCTTCAAATTCCAATCTCAATATTCTACGAACCTCTTCTACGGTTTCCTGTTCGAGATCAGTGCGGGAAACAAGTTCTTCAACTGTAAGATCTAATACGCTTTTAGCTGTATCACATCCCTTAGCCTTTAATTCTTCAATAATCCACGCTTCAATTTCATCTGAAAACTCGGTCAATTCCACGTCTTCATCTTCTTCCACGTCTCTATATACATCTATCTCATAACCGGTTAACTTACCGGCTAATTTGATATTCATTCCTCTTTTACCAATGGCCAAAGAAACCTGATCAGGCTTAAGGAAAACCTCTACCCTCTTGTTTTCTTCGTCAATATGTAATGAAGTAATCTTGGCAGGGCTTAGTGCTCTTTGGATGTACAACTGTGTATTAACAGTATAGTTAATTACATCAATGTTTTCATTACCAAGCTCCCTTACAATACTATGTATTCTACTCCCTTTCATACCAACACAGGCACCTACAGGATCAATACGATCATCATAACTTTCAACGGCCACTTTGGCTTTTTCTCCTGGTTCTCTTACCAAGTCTTTCACCATAATCAATCCGTCAAAAACTTCCGGGATTTCTTGCTCAAAAAGTTTTTCCAAAAACTTATTGCTGGTCCTTGAAAGAATAACCACTGGCTTGGTCCCTTTTAAATCAACTGCCTTTACAACCGCTCTTACAGTATCACCTTTACGGTAATAGTCGCTAGGTATTTGCTGATCTTTTGGCAATACAAGTTCATTCTGATCATCATCATAAATGATAACTGCACGAGGGCGAACATGGTGAACTTCACCAGTCATTATTTCGCCTTCAAGATCCTTGTACTTTTTGTAGATGATGCTATTATCATGCTCCTGTACCTTTTGAACCAGGTTTTGACGGAACGCCAAAATGAACCTTCGTCCCTGATCAATCAGCTTCAGCTCTTCAGAAACCTCTTCACCCACCTCAAAGTCCGGCTCAATCTTAAGAGCCTCTGAAAGGTCAATCTCAAGGTTATCATCTTCCACCATACCATCGGCTACAATGGTTCGGTTTCTCCAAATCTCAAGGTCTCCTTTATCAGGATTTACAATGATGTCGAAGTTTTCGTCATCACCGTATTTCTTTTTCAATTGGTTACGCAGCGCATCCTCAATGATAGCCATTAGGGTTACCCTGTCAATGTTCTTTTCTTCTTTAAAATCAGAAAAACTCTCTATTATCGCCTGATTTTCCATTTTCTTTTTGGATTAAAATCTTATTTCTAATCGTGTCTCTTTAATATCCTCTAAACTAATTCTCTCCTCGCGCTTTACCACCATCTTTCCTTTTCCAACCTCCTTTGGTACGCGCTCTTTCCAGATTAGTGTTACATGATTTTCCTCAAAATTGAGCAAATCACCTTTAAGCACCTTACCCTCCGTTGTGGTTACTTTTACCGGACGACCAATACTTGCTTCGTACTGCTCCTTTACCATAAAAGGATTGCCTAACCCCGGTGACGATACCTCAATTCCAAAATCCTCTTCATCCCTGTCAAAATGAGCTTCAATCCCTCTACTAATCCGCTCCAGTTTTTCGAGTGTAATTCCTTCAGGGTGATCAGCACTAATGCTGATTTTATTGTCTGAACCTACTTTGAGATCTACCAGAAAGGCTCCCTCATCGTCAACGGCCTGCTGGGCCAGCATCTTTACCTTTTCAATATCAATCATGTACTACTAATAAAAGAGGGGACTTTGGGTCCCCTCTCTTTGAGGCTGCAAATATATATATTATTCTTCAGCAAGCCATCCTATAGGCTGGCCAACATTTTTAATACCAGATTTTTAACCGCCACGGAGGCCTTTTCCCTAATGTGATAGACATTTGAAAATCGAGAAAGATCCATCTCAGACGGGTCTATCACTACAATAGGAACTCCTTTAGACACATCAAATAACAACCCTGCTGCCGGATACACATTAAGTGAAGTTCCAACCACAATAAGAAAATCAGCCTCACTCACCAACCGTGTAGCCGGGATCATCATTGGCACCATTTCGCCAAACCACACAACATGTGGCCTCAATTGTGACCCTTTTTCACATAAATCACCATCCTTCAACTCCCAACCCTCTACATCATATAATAGAGTATCATCAACTGAACTTCGGGCCTTTCTAAGTTCTCCATGAAGATGAAGAACATTTCGGGAACCACCACGCTCATGTAAATCATCAATGTTTTGCGTAATAATTTGGGTATTAACGTGATTTTGCAGTTTTGCCAAATACCGATGTGCATCATTAGGTTCCACGGCTAATAATTGCCTACGCCTTTCATTATAAAACCTTAGAACCAAATCCCTGTTTTTACTCCAGGCCTCAGGGGTAGCAACTTCGTTTACATTGTACTCCTCCCATAGCCCATCATTATCTCTAAAGGTTTTTATTCCACTCTCCTGACTTATTCCTGCCCCCGATAAAACCACAATGGAACTATGAGATGAAAGTTTTCCGAATTCTGGAATATCAATATTGTAGTTTAATTCATCCATCAGCAATTAGCATATCCTATGTTGCTCGTTATCCAAACTTTAAGTAAAAATTATATAACAAACATGGTTTTAAGTATATATTTGGAGCGCGATTTGCAACCGACACCATTTTATAGAACTAATGAGCGACAAAGTAAAAATATTAATCGTAGATGACGAGCCTCTGATTCGCGATGCACTGGCCTTTAAATTAACCAAAGAAGGATATGCTGTAGAAACTGCAGAGGACGGTGAAAAAGCCATTGAAAAGATTGACAATGAGCAGTATGATATTGTCATATCTGATGTTATGATGCCCTTTATCAGTGGGTTTGAGCTACTTAAAATCCTAAAGGAAAGAGGAACCCAGGCTCCTGTACTTTTGCTTACTTCCTTAAATTCAGAAAATGCAGTTTTAAAGGCATTTGAACTTGGAGCTGACGACTACATGACTAAGCCGTTTAGCCCAAAGGAATTATCTACAAGAATTAAAAAGTTGCTAAAAAAGAATGATTCCTAATTCGGGAATCTGAATTCCATTAAAAGAATACCATCCACGCCTCCGGAAACTTCTCTTGTATTTCGGAGAAAGCTTGTTGCGCGTCCTGAATGTTAGCATAGCTGCCATAAACTAGCCTGTAAGTACTCAGCTCATCAACATAAAATATCTCAACATTGGAATTACCAGTTTTGGCGGCTAATGCCTCTGCCTTTTCTTTTTGAGGAACGCTTCCTATTACCAAACGCCACATTTTTTGCCCATTGCTACCATGTTGTACACCAGGAGTTGCAGCATTACTGGCCATTGGTTCTGAAGGAGCTTCAGTGGCAGCCTGTTGAGAAAGGGTATCAGTAATAGGTGTTTGATTACCCGTTATACTGTCCATATCTAAAGTAGATTCAGATGTGCTATCCACGGCTGAATCCGCATCATCAAAAGGGTTTTTCAAATTAAAGTCCGTATCACATGTAGCTACAACAGCCAAAAGTGCTAGTGGAATAAGATATAACCAGATTTTTCGTAATCCTTCAGTCATAAGAGGTTTGATTTTAGGTAATTGCAAGTTAGCATTTCACAAACATCAATCATACCAAGGATACTTGGACCGCTTTAAAA
>CAXBJE010000299.1:0-4711 GCA_963975525.1 uncultured Owenweeksia sp.
ATCTTACTAATTTTAGTTTGAATGATCCGGGATTAAATTTTGTTGGCGGAAACCCAGGGGCTTTAGTCTTAGCTCCTCAATCAGAAAGAGCAATTGAAATATCTTTTACATCAGCAATTAGCTATCCTGCTAGTTTGAAATATGATGTGGATGTTTCGGGCACCACATCTATAACCACCCCAATAGTTGCCGGACGCAGTATTGGTCTAAGTGAGTTGGATAAAGTTGTGTTGAGTATATATCCTAACCCCACCAACGGTTTATTAAACCTTTCACTAGGTTCTGAAGAGGTGGAAAAGGTTTGGGTGTCAAATATTACAGGAGTGGTAAAAGAAGTTAAGCTAAATGACAATTCGCAAGTTGACTTGCGTAATGAGCCGGCTGGTTTTTACCTAATATCGGTACTTTCTAAATCTGGTTTGATTAGTAGTACAAGATTTATTTTGAAGTAAGTCCGGAACTATGTAATTCAAAGAACTCTTCAAACAAATAATTAAAAAAGGCTTCACCTCTATAAGGTGAAGCCTTTTAAGCTTAATTGAGAAAATCGTTAGGGTAGCTTAGTAAACCTTGGTAATATCTCTGTTTCCGTTGCTATACCAGTTGGCGGGTGTGCCAGTAAGCGCCCATTGAGCAAAGTCATGATAAACAGTTACAATATCAATATATTCAATTGGCCACTCAAAAGCAGCAAGTGGAGTTTGAATTGCCCAGGGAATATTCGCGCTGCTCACATAATTGTTACCTGAAGCTGGATAAGCCGAAGCATCTTTGCTTGTGCGAAATCTACTTACATCAGCTAAGTCGGTTGGGCCAAACCAAGGTAGGTGGATTTCATCTCCTCTAACACCATTTCTAATAAGGAATGGGTCAATTTCAAGAACATTAGCCACGGGTTGTGCTATTGCAAAATCAATTGTGATGGTGATTGTGTCCATATATCCCCTTCCTTCAGACTTTCCACTGTTTTTAAGCGTATTAAAAAATGACCCTGCTTGTGTGTAAACAGCATGTTCTTTCCAATTCTCATAAACAATAATTACTGCATCTGATTGTCCGGCTTCGGTACCATTTGCGTTGTCAGTAGTATAAGGAGCTGCGCTTGGAAGAGTACCAGTAACGCTTGCCACTGCATTAGAAGGAACACCAGGCATGGCAAAGCCTAAACCGTTTTTAAATTGTGCACCGGAGGCCACCATATGCAGTTTGTGTACTGCCTGAGTAACATCTCCATTTGAATTAAGAATTAGAGCAGTATTTCGGTTTACTACTTTGTCGTTAAAGTCAAAATCACCTTGTCCTGGCCATAAGTCTTCCCATGCATAAGAGCCGTATACATTTTTTCCTGGATTGTATTGAACATCACACTTGGTAGGGTCGTTTGGAAAAGCGTCAACGTTATCGCAACATCCATCACCATCAGAGTCAACACACGGAGGGTTAACAACTGGGCCGCAATATGCTCCATCACCATCGGTGTAGGCAATTACTGTTATGGGGCCAAAAGTCAAGCCCATAATGTCAATAGAGCATGAGGTGTGAATGTTGTAAGTAACTCCATCAATCTCCACATGAGATTGAGCTAACAGGCGAGCAGGTTTGTTAGAGTTTCCATTTACGTCAAACCCGTTGAAAGTAACAGTGTCACCCGGTTTTACGTTCGGGATGCTGTAAACCAGCGGATACGTTTGTTTTTTGCCCTTTTCACGCAAATGAAAGGTTGTTGTAGTTGGTCCATTATACACCACTGTAAAATTTTGCATGCGGCCATTACAATCACAACCATTAAATGTGGTCGTTCCGCCTTTTTCATAGTCAGTATTTGATTTGTTCCAGCGCTTAACATAACTGCATTTGAAATACCATTGTGCTTTACAACAACTGAGCGATCAGCTTTTGGTAAAGTAACCGAAAGTGTACTTCCAGAAGTTACTATCATGTTGCGAGATAGGAGCAGATTGCCTCTTAGGTCTTCAACCATAACAACTTGCTTATTATTTGCTGCAAGTGTTGAAATGTCAATAGATATCGTACGCGTAGTTTTCCAATCAAAGTTTGATGGAGATGTAATATCAGCAGTGCTTGTTATACCATGTGAATTACCTGATTTGGTGCTATCCGAATCTTTATTACAGGAAATTAGTAATAGAGGCAGGGCCAGAGTTAGGAAAAATGTTTTTTTCATAGTTAGTATTGTTGTTTGAGAAGCCTTGGCAAACGATATGCTCATTATCATCATTAATGATAATCAACACTTTAATTATTAGGGTTTTCCCAAAGTGGTATTTTGCTGTAAAATGCGGGAATAAACTTTATATGGAAGTATTAAAATTAAAAAAGGCTTCACCTCATAGAGGTGAAGCCTTTAAGCTTAATTAAGAAAACTATACTACTTCTAATAAACCTTTGTAATATCTCGGTTACCATTGCTGTACCAATCTGCTGGGGAGCCAGTCTGTGCCCACATAGCAAAGTCGAAATAAACGGTAACTATATCTGTTTTTTCTATTGGCCACTCAAATGCTGCAAGTGGTGTTTGAATTGCCCAGGGAATATTATTCGCAGATACATAATTGTTTCCTGAACCCGGATAAGCCGAGGCATCATCATTTGTATTAAACAGTGTGAAATCGGCTAAATCGGTAGGGCCAAACCATGGTAGGTGAATTTCAGCAGAACGTACTCCATTTCTAATTAGGAATGGATCAATTTCCAGAACTAAACTTACTGGTTGAGGAACAGCAAAGTTAACCGTGATGGTAATCGTATCGGAGTATCCCCTTCCTTCAGATATGTTTGAATTCTTTAATGTGTTAAAGAATGCCCCTGCCTGAGTATAAGTCACATGCTCCTTCCAATTTTCATATACAATTACCACCGCATCTGTTTGACCGGCTTCAGTACCGTTGGCGTTATCAGTAGTGTATGGAGCAGCACTTGTTAATGTACCAGTAACACTAGCCACAGCATTTGCAGGAACACCTGGCATTGCAAAGCCCAATCCGTTGTTGAAGGATGCACCAGAAGCAACCAGTACAAGCTTATGTACCGCTTGTGTTACATCACCATTTTGATCTAATAACAAGGCAGTGTTACGATTAATTATCTTGTCGTTAAAGTCAAAGTCACCCTGGGCTGGCCAAAGGTCTTCCCAAGCGTATGATCCATAAACGTTTTTACCAGGAGTGTACTGAACATCGCATTTGGTAGGGTCGTTAGGGAATTCGTCATCAGTATCACAACATCCATCTCCGTCAGTATCAACACATGAGGGTGGTGTAGTTGGTCCACATACCACTCCTTGTCCATCAGTGTAAGCAATAACAGTGAAGTCACCGTAAGTTAACCCTTTAATATCCTGAGAGCATGAAGTGTGCACCTCCCAAGATTGAGAACCTATTATAAGATTAGTTTTTGGTCCTAACCTTGTGTTTGTTGGATGGGTTACAACAAGTGTAGCTCCATTTTGTACATTATTAAATGTTTGAAATGCACCACTGATTTTTGAGTCCTCAGCATGAACGGTTACACCTGAAGGTCCGGAGTAAGTAACTGTAAAGTTTTGCATTTTTCCATCGCAGGCGCAACCGGAACCGCCACCGCCCTTACTTCCCTTGGAACCCTTGCTTCCCTTTGAGCCTTTAGATCCTTTACTCCCTTTTGATCCCTTAGAACCCTTGCTACCTTTAGAGCCTTTACTTCCTTTGGATCCTTTACTTCCCTTAGAACCTTTGGAACCTTTGCTGCCCTTTGATCCTTTACTTCCATTTTTAGATTTAGCCTTACCTCCTTTTTTAGTAGCCAGGGTGGTATTCTGTCCTGCTCCTAGCACAACTTCGTCAGGATAGCCATCATTAAGAACCAAAACGGATCTATCTGATTTTGGGATTACAAATGAAAGTTTGGTGTTGTTAGTTACAACTATGTTTCTTGAAACTAGTAAGTTACCTCGTGAGTCTACTACTTTAATTGCTTGTTTTGAACCAGTATTATTGGATAAGTAAGAAATATCCAAGGTTACAGTTTTAGTAGTTTTCCAATCAAAATTGGAAGGTGTTGTAATGTCTGCCGTGCTGGTAATGCCTTTATACTTTGTGGCGTGTCCTGCGTCCTGATCTTTGTTACATGAAGCTAAGGCAAAAACGAATGCCAGAGCAATAAATAATTGGTTTTTCATAGTTGTAGTATTTATTGGTTTAAAAACATCCCAAAATAAACATGCCAGCAATTAATGCTTTGTAGATGTGTTGACTACATTATAACAATTTCTACACGACCTCCCGCTTAGGGAGCCCGTTCTTTTTATGGGAATAATACCACAAAATAAAAAAGCCATTTCAATCATACTGAAATGGCTCTTAAAATTATATTTGAAAATGAGTGTGTTATTCTTTATAAGCTCCCATTTTACTAAACTTATTTATCCTTGATGCCACTAGTTTGTCGCTATCCGTAGCTTCCAATTTTTCGAGGTGTTTTAATATTTCAGCCTTTGTAATCTGAAACATTTCATCGGGGTTGGTATGCGCGCCACCAATAGGCTCTTTAATTATCCCGTCTATAAGTTTATTCGCCAACATATTATCTGCAGTAAGCTTTAGGGCGGCAGCAGCTTGTTCTTTATAGTCCCAGGTTCTCCATAAAATGGTGGAGCAATTCTCCGGTGAAATTACCGAGTACCATGAGTTTTCAAGCATTAGTACCTTATCAC
>CAXBJE010000300.1:0-4690 GCA_963975525.1 uncultured Owenweeksia sp.
ACAAACTGATATTTGATGAGGTAAAAAAGGTTCTTCAAAAGGGTAAGGAGCAAGGACTGTTTAGCAAGGAAGTTGAACCAGGGCTTGAGTGTACCATACATAAAATGATGTTGGAGCGTGTGGTTTGGGATCTTCGTTTTGAAACCCAGCGCTATACTACCGACCAAATGTTTACCCATCTTTTTAAAGTGAGGTTTATGGGGATTATTACTTCCAACACCATAGCTGGAAATTAAATTTCCTCAAAGGAGATAATCTCAAAATAATCCAGATCCTCCGTTTTACCGAAGTACCTCAAACCAATATTTTGCAATAGATAGTTGAGCCTGCTTCGCATAGGGTAAATTTTGCCAACCTGCCAGCCAATGTTGTAGTAATGATAGCCCGCATCATTTTTAAAAATCACTTTACGGCCGTAGTAGCTTGGCAGGCTGGATAGTATGGCATCGGGACCGGGGTAGAGGTAGGCCACTTGCATATGAAAGTCGTGGGGAAAGTTACTTTCCTGATTCTCCCAGGGGCCATGGCTCGCATCATTAATCAGTTTTTTTACTTCCCTCCAATTCCCTTTGCTTACAGATGAACAAAGCCTGCAGTTGCTTTCGCAAGTTTCGGATGGCTTTGATGCTTCAAATTCCAGTGTACCATCATCTCTCACAGTAAGATTTATGTAATTGCTGATAAGGCCATCCTCAGGCATATTAAAGCGGTGGGCAAGGAAATCTTCATCGTTATCCTTCATATAGGAAACCTTGTTATACAGCATTTCTGCTTGCTCTTCATCCCATGGGTTGTAGTGCGACAGCACTTTGTATTTGCCAGGTTTTAGTTTGGGCCAGCTGTGGTTTGCCTCAATTTGATGATCGTAGTTTTTTGCATCTCCATAAAAAACAGGAACCACTAACGAATCTCCTTTGGCCAGATTGTGAAACCACACTGGGGAGACGTGATTAACAGACATTGTATATGGGCGTTCTTCAGCAAATACTCTAGTGTAATGATTGTTGTAGTCAACAGTATAAAAACTGAGGTAAATCATAAGTTGCCCGCTATCCTTGCTGTTGGGCATTAGTACACTTCTTTCCTGTTCCCCACTCATGCATTTAAGAGTTAGGTTTAAGTGGATTACCTCATTTGCCCCAACATACTGCTGAGTAGGTGAAAGCCGGAGCTGTAAATGAACGGGTTTAAGATCGGGCGGCAGGGCAAAGCTTTGCAATAGGCTAAAAAGAAAGGCGAGTGTAAATAAGGCTTTGCTCATAAGTTAAACTGGAAATTGAGGAGTTGTTGAATTTTCCATTTCACGCAAAAATATGACCAGTTATTGGTGGGGGCTGTTTGGGGGGTAAGTTGTAGAGAAAGGTGAATGAGCTTCTAGAGTGGCTGCTTCTGTTGAAGATAGGATTTCATTTATATTTACGGCTCAAGCTCTGAAAGGGCTCGGGGACTACATAATGCGGGGAATATATCGATGTACATAGTTACAGTAGTAAGCAATTCTTGAAAATGAATTTTACGCCTTTTGAAATATTTGAGATTAGGACTTCACTAAACAAAGACTCAGTACTATCAGCCGTGGATAGTGGGATTGCTTATACCCCTTCAATTAATTTAGGAATGAATCGAAACTCTTATAAGTATTACGAAGGAACAGTCGACACAGACGGATTCAAATTCAAAAGGATTGTTAAAATCGGATACAACGCCTTTATGCCGATTGTTTATGGAACAGTTGAAGAAAAACCAGAGGGAAGCAAAATAACGTTGAGAGTCACCTTCAGTAAATATGTAAATATCTTTGGCATCGCTTTTCTACTTTTCAGTATTTCTTTGTTTGTGTTGGATCAAAATCTATCGTCATTTCTGTTCATAGCGATTCCTTATACTTTAGCCACGCTTTACTATAATATTGAATCACAGCTTTTGAAGCAAGAAATAAACACAATGTTTAACAGAAAAGCAATTGCCAATGAAAACCATTGAAAGCGGTTTTTATTTGCCGGCTATCATAAAACCACCCAATGAACCCCACCTACATTCAAAACCACCTTTCTCATTTATTAGAACCCGAGCTAATAGCTAAGATAAGCCGCGAGGGTACGCAGGCCATTTTAGAAGTAGGTGATAGAGATAAGGGCTATAAACCAGCGGCTATTGTTTGTTAAAGTGTATAAAAAAGTCATAGTATTAGTAATATCCGTTGTGGTCTTGGGTGTTGCCGGGTTATTTTATTTAAACAGTTTACTTAATAAGTATCGGAAAGAAGCGGACCATGCCATGATTTGGTCTGGAGAATACGCTGTAGCCATTGAAAACTACAGCAAGTTGATTTATTGGAATAGAGATAAACCTGGCCTTTATTATCTGCGTGGAGATGCCTACACTGGTAAGGGCGAACATTCAAAGGCCATAGCAGACTACGAGACTGCTTTGAGTTTAGGCATTTCGGATACTCTTCAAACAATTTTAAGAATTTCTTTGGCAGCAATTCAAATGGGGGACTTGGATTTGGCTGAGGAAAATTTGATCAAACTGGCAATATTGTCCTCTAACTCCGAAAATGAATATTGGGCCGCCAACTATCACTTGGGACAACTTGAGTATAGAAAAGGAAATTACAGAGGAGCAATCAATTATTATAACAAATCCAGATTGGTAATGCCAAACTATCGGGAATTGTATCATCGCGCCAATGCGTATTATGCTTTAGGAAAGATTGATTCGGCAATTCAGGATTATAATGCATCCATTGAATTTGTAAAACGAGATTATCTTAGGTTAAATCCAAACTCCAGCCTTTCAAAGTGTGACACTTGTGGATTTCCATTTGGCTCCCCAGAATACGAACTACTAACAAATAAAAAAGGCTGGCAAACGATGACAGATTTGTTAGAAAAACTGGAATTTATATTTACCCTTTCAAAACCTCCCCATGAACCCCACCTACATTCAAAACCACGTTTCCCATTCATTTGAACCTGAGCTAATAGCCGAGATAAGCTGCGAGGGCACATTTTAATATGAAGGCTATATTTTCCATATTGATCTGTTTTATACTAATAGGTTGTACTGACAATAACCAACAACCAAAAACGGAGGAGACAACTGACATAAGGGGAGTATCATATGGCATTTTGAAAGCTGAAGGAACAACTAAAGCAAAAACTAAAGAATTTGATATTAATAGATTTCAATCGGAAACCGACTCTCTTCTAAAAGCCCTGAAGGATGAAAATTACTTTTTTGAACTAAAATCTGATACATTCAATTTCAAAACAGATAATCCTGAAATCTTTACAAAAGGGCACGGAATTTTTTGGCTCCTGTATCAGGACAGTTCGGAAAGGATTGTTCGATATTATCTTTTTGAACCCAACACGGAAAAGAAATTAAGGATTTACTTAGTTGAAGCCAATTACAACACAAAAGATCAGCTAGAGCGGGTTATAACAAAGTTGGAGACTTCAATGAATGACTCAATTAATGCTCCTGACAGTGACTTTTTTACAAAATGGAGACTTAGTCCCACGAATGATTACGTTATAACTTCAGACAAAAAGCTCTATTGGCTCAATATATCGTATCCTTATTCTAACAACGAAGTTTTAAAATTTATAGATTGTTTAAAGAGTAATGTTGATACGACAAAGTTTAAAGGACGAATAATTTGTTTATTAAACTCCAACTGTAAGAGTAAAAACGTCCCCTAGCCATTAGGTATTAATCATAGTTTGGCCAATGGTTTTCGTAGGTTTTGGATTTCTGGTAAGCTTTGTGTCGGTTTATAGCATGGAGCTTCGAAATGCGTTATGTTTCCACTCCGATACCTTTCAAACCATCATTATCTTTACCGCCTTAAAACCTCCCCATGAACCCCACCTACATACAAAACCACCTTTCTCATTTATTTGAACCTGAGCTAATAGCCGAGATTAGCCGCGAGGGCACACAGGCTTCTTTTAAAGCCGGACACGAAATATTGGACATTGGTCAGCCTATCCGCCACTTTCCGTTAGTGATTAAGGGTTCGCTTAAGGTGATGACTGAAAATGAAGAGGGGCATGAGCTGCTTTTGTATTATCTGGAGATGGGTGATACCTGCGCCATGACGCTACAGTGCTGCCTTAATGATACCAAAAGCAAAATTCGAGTGGTGGCCGAGGATGCTACGGATGTAGTATTGATTCCCATAAAAAGGATGGAGGAGTGGATAGTGAAATACGGCAGCTGGCGGAGGTTTATTTTTAACTCTTACCACGAGCGTCTCAACGAAATGCTGGATGCCATTGATAACCTGGCGTTTCAAAACCTGGAAGACAGACTTTACAAGTACCTAAAGGATAAGGCTATGATTAATGGTTCGGCTGAGGTTAAAACCACGCATCGCGAAATAGCTGCTGAACTGAATACGGCCCGTGTGGTAATCAGCCGCCTTATGAAAAAGCTGGAGCAACAGGGTAAAATCAGTTCGGACAGAAACTGTATTCAGATTACCGAATTTGTAGGCTAGCAAAACCTCCGTTACCTAAGTTACATTTCACCCTACCGCCATTGCCGACCTTTGCCCAATGGAAATAATTGGATTTGCCCTTGCCGTGGTGATGGGCTTTACTCTGGGGCTTTTAGGGGGTGGCGGCTCCATACTTACCGTCCCCATTCTTGTTTATATATTGGGTATTAATCCGGTGTT
>CAXBJE010000301.1:0-4684 GCA_963975525.1 uncultured Owenweeksia sp.
CGAACCAACTCCATTCGCATGGCTGCGGCCATTTCTTCGGTTTTTATATTTTTTGCGGCAAGGCTCTCCAATACCATATCAAACTTATTGGCCAACTGACGCGCCAACACCGCTATTTCCGTTTTCTCGCTAAGTGCCTCATCAGAAAATGCTAGTTCATCCAAAACCTGTAAGCCCTCAGGCGGCACTACATAAGGCCTGGGCCCGGCCCTTTTAATGTGTAATAGCGGAGCTCCATTTATGTGTTCTTCCACAAAGTCAGGATAATAATACTCCACTAAAAATTCAATCTTTTTATAGGATAGGCGTACTTCAGCCACGGCCTGTTGTAATTCTTTTTGAGATTTCTGCTCCATTTGAAACCCGTCAGCCACCATACTCAGATTTTGAAGAGCTGATTGAAAAGCCAATGCATTTTGCGAGGTGAGCTCCGCAATTTTATCTCCGGGATGATTGAGTGAAAACTGCATGGCAAAAGCACCAATTGCAATGGCAGTAAGTATTATCAACTGTTTTTGCCCGTGCATCTTTAATAATCCATTTACCATTTGCTTACCGCTTTACGTTAAAACAAAAATGATGGGATTAGCATTTGTGGGGCTTAAGCCCATCTTATCAATAGGTTGATTTAATGTTAAGGATGATAAGAAAGGAATACCTATTCAACCATTTTATTAATTTTTTGGTAACAAAAAAACCGCCCCTCCATGAGGGGCGGCTTAGTAATTAAGGGGATGTTAAATGAAACTCTACTGCTTCACCACTTTTTCAGTGATTACTTTATCCCCTGATTTTACTTTAAGGAAGTAAACTCCATTAGGATAAGCGCTCAAATCCATTTGAATTTGCGAGTTGCTCACTTTAGAGTCAATCATCCTTCCATTGATGTCAAACAAAGCTACTTCATGCGCCTCATCAGCGTAAGGAAGTGTAATGGTTAACAAACCATTGGTTGGGTTTGGATAAATGTTGATTCCCTGACTGGCCGCTGCAAAGCTTACCGTTTTTTTAGTAACTTCATCAATGTCCATGCGGAAAGAGAAACCTCCCATATCGCTTGGCTTACCAAGGTTACGTACTACGACAATTACTTCATTCAAACCTGAATCAAGGATAGTATCCAGTTTACCGGCTGTTACAAAGTTGAAAGAGTCTCCTCCGTTAAAACCATTGGTAACGGTACCGTCCGCCATAATTTTAACATCATGGCCGGGAGCTTTGTAGTTCGCTCTGCCAAAATCAGAAATGGTAGCCATTCTGGTTCCGTTGATGTAAATCTCAGCCTGGTCATCAGCTGTGGTTTGCAGGCGCACATTAACTGCTGAAGGATTGTTCACAACAAAGCTCTTACGGAAGTACGTAAGACTGTTTCCGGTTTTAATTACTGATGAACCCTGAACAGGGTTGATGGAAGGATAACTATAAGGCTGGCCTTCTTCGGCATTTAGGGTAAACGTAGTATCAGCAGGCAACATGCTGTTTACACCACCCCAGTATCCACTAAAGTTAGATGGAGAAACTACGGTACTCTTTTTCCAGTCACCGGCTGAAACAATGGCGGTATCGGTAGGCTGTCCGCCAAGGTTTTCGTTCAAAGCAAAAACTATTGTAGCTGATGCATCAAAAGCAACCATGTTACCGGCAGCATCAAGCTGTGGCGTATTGCTACCACTTGGGTGCTGAATACTGATAAATCCAAAACGATAATCAGGTGAGAAAGTCAATCCGCAAGGCTCAGAACCATTTGGGAAAGAAGCAAATAACTCTACCTTAGGCTCTACCTGGCTATGGTCAGGACGTACCAACCAAACATAGTTGCGGCCACCATCTTGTAGTACCCAAAGGTTTCCTTTGTCATCAAAGCAAAGGTTATCATTACCTCCACCCCATGCTTCGTTAAATACGCCCTGGTCTGTGTGGATGTCGTAGGATGTACCACCAACAAATGTTTCAAAGTTGGCTACTTTGCTTCCGTTATCATCAAAGCGGTAAATACGGCCATTACCTTTTGAGGTAAAGTAGATTTTACCATCTATGGTTCCGAATTCAATATCCTCTACACCATTAAAGTTAGTAGCACCTAAAGAGATAGCCAATGAACGGGCACTGTTGCGCTCAGTTTGAGTGGTATTTGGAATACTAACCCAGGTAGCTGACTTGGTAGTTGGCTCACCACCTACAAGTGGTCCATCCAGTTTTAGAGCATAAAGCTTACCGGCACTTAGGTTTCCAGGGGTATCAGCCACAAACTTAAATACGGCAGATGAACCACCATCTTCACCTGTATAAACGGTTACTCTGTCTTTAGATATGGCGGCATTTTCATGCGATGCGGCACCCATGGCCCAAAGCTTATCTGCCTTGCCATCATTATCGTAATCCATTACCTTGGCTGTAAGCGGATCAATTTCCACGTTCCAACCCACATCGTTATAACCGTCACCATTAGCATCAGCGTTTGTGGCCGTCTCCTCGCAGGTAATTACTGTTCCCCATGGGGTGATACCGCCAGAACAATTACGTACAGTAGAAACAAGATCATTTCCGTAAAAATCAATCGGACGGGTAGTATCCACCACCCATAGCAATGATTTTCTGTCATAATGAAGATCAGCCATAGTTACACCACCCGGGCTGGTTTCGTGGTTTATGGAAAGATGACCAAGCTCGCTGCTACCCATCATAGGAACATAACCTGTAAAATCATTATTTCCACCAACCTGAGTAAGGCTCCCTAATGGATTGGTGTACAAATCTCCCTGCTTAATCAACATCTGGAAGTTATGCTCCTTGGCGATGATAAGATTGGGAGTTTGTGAAGTAGGCACAATAGACGTAAAACATCCGATATGTGGGTTGCTACAATCAGCAGCCGGATCTACAAACGGAGTATTTTCAATCTGAAGATCAAAACCAAGGTCAGAGCTGAATACATCACGGTTGTGAATTTCAACAGCTATCTGGTTTACACCATTATTGAAAATAGATTTTGGTAATTTATAAATCTGGTACTCTGTTTCGCCAGAACCACTGATGGTGGAAGGCGCTGTACTATCACAGGTTGAAACAGCAGTCATGTTATCGCGGATAACTTCTACCCCATTTACATATACAATAGCGCCATCATCTCTGCGCAGGCTGAAAATTACAGTATCAGATAGTTTTGTCATATCCACATTAAGGCTTCTGCGGAAGTAATAGGTGATAAATTTATTGTTGGCATCAGGGCCGAAAGAAATTGTGGTATTCATGGCATCGCCATACCCTAATGGAGCCGGACCAAAATCCCAGTTTTTATCATTAAAGTTTAGGCTGGTCCAGTTGGTACCGTCAAGGCAAATGCCTTTGTCAAGATAATTCCAGTCAGTGCCAGAGCTAAGAGGATATTCAGTAGCTGTAAGTGGAGGCAGTTCAAAACCAACTTCCATATCAAAGCTAAGATCCGAGCTATTGGCTGAAGCCTGATGAAGCTCAACAGCAATTACATTCAGTCCATTTTGAAGAAGGTTTGCTGTTTTGTTGCGGTAGTAAGTTGTTTCATCAGATCCACCAACCGTGTTAGATGCAAGAGTGCTATATCCAACAGGGCCGGCTGGCATATTTTGGCGGAAAGCCTCAACACCATTTACATATACGATTACACCGTCATCTCTCAGCACATCAAACACCAATGAGTCATACTGAGAAGCATCGGCTACATCAAAAGTGTTGCGCAGGTAGTAGGTAGTGTGCTTATTATTAGCATCTGGGCCAAAACTTAGCGTGGTAACATCATTTCCGTTTCCATACCCTAAAATAGCATCACCGTATTTCCAGGTACTGTCATTATAGTTAGTAGCTGTCCAGTTAGTTCCGCTAAGGTCAGAACCATCATCAGAGTATTTCCAAGAACCGCCTTTGGCCAATGGGAAAGTACCGTTTTGGTATTCAGCCGGTGGAGCGTAGGTAACAACCAGTTTTGGAGCTCTGCTGGCATTTTGGTCGCGGCTGCGCGCTACCCTTTTGCCGGTGTTTCCGGTATAACCGGGAACACTAAGAACCACAGGATCAACCATACCGATTAAAAGAGCATTTCCTTTTTTCCAGCCTGCCTGGTCAATTATACTTTGGATAAGACCAGTGATATCTGAAGTACGCTGATCGGCTCCTGCATCATTAATATTGGCAAAAGCGCCTGGCGTCCATATTACAGGATTGGTAAAGTAGGTGCGGTTGCTAAGGTTACCCGGAGCATTGGTGATAGCCGAGGCATTTGGTGCGTTTTCGGCTGTAATTAATACATCTACCTGGCCGGTAGTATTTACCTCATCTACGGTAAACTGTATGTAAGCACTCAAAATCTGAGAATTTGCAGGGATACCTACATTGGCATAACGCAATCCGATTACCTGCTCTGCAGAACCATCTTTAGTAAGCTCAAGGTCAGAACTGCTAAGATCCATGGCTCCGGAAGAGTTTAAATCTTCTTCAGCGTCATCATTATCAGTAAGAATTTCGAAAGTGGCGGTTTGAGGAACAATAAACTCTACCACCAATAGCGGAGCCTGGCCGGCCGAACCGTCATACGATTCAGCGGTGCGCTCACCTGTACCACTGGCAAAAATAGTTAATGAGTTACCTGATGACCATCCACCACGGTTTACTACTGCCTGAACCAAAGAGGCAATGTCAGGAGTTTGTTGAT
>CAXBJE010000302.1:0-4672 GCA_963975525.1 uncultured Owenweeksia sp.
TAAACATTGGCTGGTGGACTACCAGTGCATTGGAAAGTAATGTGGGTTTAAGTGCCATTGCACAGTGGAACTTCACCTTGAAAAATCCAATGCCCTCTGGACTTGGTACCGGCAGTTTGTACACCAATAATTTTGATAGTCCGTTGGTGGTGAAGGAAGGTGGACTTTGGTATAATCCAAAAATGAATTGGGAAGTAAACCTATAGAAATGAAAAAAGTCCCATTCAAACCAAATGGGACTTTCTTAACAGGGTAGACCTTTCAAAGAGGTCTATATATAGAATTAGGAACTGTACTAGCAACACGATACGTTTATTAAAAGGGTTGGGTGGTTTGGAAAAAAAATATAAAATAAGAGGTAAGTCGCTGTTGTTGAGTGAAATAAATTTTCAGTTTCCTGAGGTATTTTCTTTTCTACACAGTTTTTTGTCTGATGAAAAAGACTTTAAAGTGCACACTTCGGGGTCCACGGGTATTCCAAAACTGATTTCCATTCCTAAAAAATACATGAGGGCTTCTGCCCGAAAAACTATAAAGGCTCTTGATTTAAAAAAGGGCAACAAGGCCTTGCTCTGTTTGCCAACGGATAAAATTGGTGGCATTATGATGCTGGTGCGTTGGGTGGAAGGTGAATTGGATTTATATCCCGAAGGCAAATCTGGAAATCCTTTATTAGATACTACCACCGTTTATGACTTTGGTGCCATGGTGCCATATCAGGTACGGCAATCGATTAATGAATTGGCCCTGGTTAAAAAATTAATAATAGGTGGAGCTCCCGTCAATCCTTCACTAGAGAATGATTTGAAGAATCTCCCAAATGAGATCTATCATACCTATGGTATGACGGAAACCATTTCTCATGTAGCATTAAGAAGGGTTAATGGTACTGAGGAAGCAAATAGCTTTAAGGCTCTTCCTGATGTTCGTTTTAATGTGGATGACAGAAGTTGTCTGGTGATAAACGCCCCGGAAATAGGAGTTGAAAATCTTGTTACAAATGATGTTGTGAATCTTATAAATGAAACCGAGTTTACCTGGAAGGGCAGGTTTGACAATGTGGTAAACTCAGGGGGGATTAAGCTTTTGCCAGAGGAAATCGAAAAGAAGATTGGTGATATAGGAATACCCTATTTTCTGTTTGGAGAATCAGATTCAAAATTGGGTGAGCGGCTTGTTATGATGATTGAAAGCTCGAACCCCATAAGTTTAGAGGGTGTGGCATCGTTTGTTTCAGGTTTATCCAAATATGAAATACCAAAGGCAGTTTACAGCGTTTCAAAATTCGTAGAGGCAGCTGGAGGTAAACTCAACCGAAAGGCAACTATTGAATTATTCCGGTAAAAATCTATTTTAGTGGGATGCAAAACCAACCCACAACTGCTACGCCTCAGGACGTACAAGAACAGTCCGGTTTAAACCGTGAGTGTAAAGTTTGTCAAACCCCTTATTCCGGAAATTTTTGCCCCAATTGTGGTCAGAAGTATATTGATAAGCGCTTTAATATGCGTGATAGCGTTGCTCATCTTTTCGGGGTTGTTTTAAACTTTGACCGAGGGTTGTGGCACACTATAATTTACCTCTTCAAAAATCCGGGTAAAGTAATTAGAGATTACCTGAATGGTGCTACAACGCCTTATTTTCACCCGTTTAGGTTTTTATTCCTATTGCTTACACTGCAGGTGTTTATTATGATTTCAACCGATATGGTTGAATTTATTCAGCAAAGTTTTGCCGTAGGGTATGGAGAAAAGCCCATACCTGATGAGTTAAAGGGTGCAATGAGCTTTATCAATTCTTATATGCATGTACTCATAGCCATGAGTATGCCTGTAGTTGCAGCGGGCTCTTGGTTGTTTTTTAAAAAAGCAGGCTATCACTACGCTGAGCATCTCATTATAAGTTGCTTTGCTTATGGGCAAACCATATTCATTAGCTTGGTAATGATGCCTATATACTTCATTAGCGTTAACGCTTATTTGGTGGCTAGTTCCTTAAGTTTACTAATAGCCATGTTTTACTTCACTTATGTATATCTATCGGTTTTTAAAGGCCGTAAATGGGTAATAGTTATTAAAGCCATAGGAGTGTATATGGTGGCTTCTATCGGGGTTGGAGTAATGACTCTTTTGGCTATGATTGTATATTTTGCAAGAGAGTACGCCAAAAATCCAGAGTTTTTTGAGCAGTTCAAAAATGCGGGTCAATAGGAAGTTTTAGCTTGGCCCAATCTTAATATAGGCAGAGTACTTAAAGACAAAAACAGATAGAGCAGGGCCCAAACCGGGCCGAGAATCCAATACACAATACTGGTCTGTAATAGGTAAACCAACGGGCCTAAAAACGTACCAAGGCATAGCTTTATAGCACTGTGCCATGCCTCGTCCTTAAATATTGGTCTTAGCTTTTTCCAAAGGAGAACGAATACAATATTATTGACATAAACCAATGGGTACATGGCTCTCTCAACAATTCCTGGTTTCTTAACCTTGGCTTTTGTTAGAGTTTGTTCGGATTCCAATAATCTTAAAAAATCCTGCGTTTCTTTTGGATTAGAAAAATCTGCACCGGCATCACGTAATGCCGTGTACTTTTCCTGATAATTTTCTTCAGGCTCAATATGAGTGATCAGGCCTTTCATGGCGGCTGAAACATCATTCATCAATATTGAAGTAGCGGTATTCCTGTCTTCCATTTCAAAGTAGGTACGGGCATCAATAGCTTTTCCGTAATGCACACTGGCTTTTTGCCTAAAGTCAGTGTGGTTATCATAATTAATACCCACAGGTATAATATCTAATTCCTGATTTGGAAATCTTTCTAAAAATCCAAAAGCCAAACGGGTAAAACCCTTATGTAGAGATCTCAGTCTGTATTCAAGGTTATGAGTGCCCTCTGGGTGAATCATAACCGCTTCTCCTTTACTAAGGAATTCTTCAAGTTCCTTGAACACCTGCTCATTTTTAGCAACAGCTTTTTTCCCATCCCTTATTCTATAGATAGGTCGGAGGTTTACAGTTGACATTAACCAGATAAGTTTTGGGCTTGTAAATATGTCGGCACGGGCCATGTAGTGCGACATTCCCCTATAGGAGGCTGCTATTGTCAGAGCATCCAGAAAGGTGTTTTGATGGTTGGGCAAGAATAGTGTGGAGCGCTTTTTGGAAATATTTTTTCTGCCAATAACTTTAAACTTTTTGAAGAAGCACAAAAAGCCAATTTTTAGGAGGAACCGAACAAAGTAATACCAGGATTTTCTTCTCATTAAGCTGGGATAACGCTTTTTTTACGCGACCAAAAGTAAGCAATTGTTAATCCTGAGATAATGTGCCAGATTCCCCACCAACCAGCTACAATGGCCATACCTCCAAGGCCACTGAAAAAACTGAATACCAGTAGTAAACCTAAGCCGGAGTTTTGAATTCCGGTTTCAATGGCGAGGGAGCGCCTGTCGGGGCGCGATAATTTTGCAATGGAACCCAAAAAATAGCCGGATGAAAGTGCAATGGCATTATGAAGAAAAACCAGAAACACCACGAGGTGCATGTATTCAACAAATAAATCCACATTGTTTAAAAAGGCCACTACAACCAAGCCTGCAAAAATTAATATCGAAATCGGGGTAAGAATTTTGGCGAGTTTGGTAGATAATGCAGGTTTCCAGGCTTTTAATGCCATCCCCAATATTAATGGAATGCCAAGGATGATAATTACAGTTTGGAATACTTCGGTGGGACTAACGCTTACTTCCTTTAAAAGTGCGTTGGTAGGCTCATACAAGCTACCCCAAAACTGAAGGTTGAAAGGGGTTAAAAACAAACACAATCCCGTTGAAAAAGCAGTAAGGGTAACCGATAAGGCAGGATTTCCACCAGCAATTTTGCTGATAAAGTTAGAAATGTTCCCTCCGGGGCAGGCGGCAACCAATATCATCCCCAAAGCAATACTGGGAGCTGGTTTTGCAATAATTACAAGCAAAAAGGTAAGAGCTGGCAGAACAAAAAACTGGGATAATATTCCAATTAAAGCTGGTTTGGGGTTCTTGGCAATTCTTTTGAAATCATCTATTGTTAGGCCAAGCGCCACTCCAAACATTATTACAGCCAGACACAGGTTTAATACCCAAATAGATTCCGTATTAAAGTTGAGTTGTTGTGAGTCAATGGTGTTGGTCATTTGAGTGGGCTTTGAATCAAATATATGCATAACACCTGCAGGATTATCCAAAAGCAAAAAATACCTCCAAGGAGATATTTTAATCGAAACCACAAAGCATAAATAAAGGGGAGCCTAAAGAAGATTTTCCCTCATGGAAGGAAAGTTAGCTGCTAACCCATCGGCTCCCCCTAATCTTAATATTTTATTGTAAAATCAATATCTAAAATAGAAAAGACTCTGATTTTCAATTTATAAAAGTAGTAATATTTTGAACAGATTGTTGTGAATTACTTGAACTTTCCAAATTTATGTTGTTTGCATTGTAATAAAATGACCTCTTTAAATCGCTTGATGGCATTTAACATAAAGTGCAGAAAGGGCAGTCAAATCTGTAATCCTCTTTACTTTGTTGGGAATTCCAATTCATCCAAACCGTTACAAAAGTTAAGAATGGGTTAGTCCTGCAATAGATGAAAAAAAAGCCTGGGAGTCACGAAATACAAAAAGCCATTGA
>CAXBJE010000303.1:0-4653 GCA_963975525.1 uncultured Owenweeksia sp.
AATCCCAATGAGGAATAAGGATTAAAGGCGTTGTGTCATTGTTGGCGTTTATAGAATAACTTTCCATCCTATCTCCCAAAAGGTGACTATGCGGAAAAATGCTCAGTAGGGAAAAATCCTGGCTGGTGCCGATTGTTGGATGTGGGTACCAGTCATCTACCGTTTGCACCGTATTGGCATCTATGCAAAAAAGCCAGTTTTCAAGTAGCGGAGACGTTGTAATTTCACGTACGCCTGTCTCATTTTCATCATAAAAAAAGAAGTTAACCGAAGTGCTATCCTTTTGCCCTGCTGAACCTTCGGGATAATGAAGCGCCAGAATGATGTTGGCATTGGCGGGTAAAGTCATACCCGTTTTAAAACTTCCCCCATTAGGGAAAATAGTGGGCTGGCCACCAGGTGCGTATCCCGTAACCATGTTACCCGAACTAGGGCTGGCACAATCTCCACCAATGGTATCTGATTGGTATTGCCCCGTTGGATCTATAAACACCAATGTATGATGCACAATTTTTCGGTTACCCGGAACCACTTCAACAGCCTTAATCTTCCGTGACTTAGTCAACCCACTTGGGATGGAAATGCAGATATAATCATCTTTTTGAGAGGTTGCCTTACTGGTGTAGGTTGGCATTTTTACAGTAAGATCGGGATTGGGCAATATTCCCGCTGACGGATACACCGGAGGAGCCGGTGCCTGTGTTAAATCTCCGGAAGGCGCACCAGCTGTAATCCAGCTAATCAATTTCGTTTTTTCACTATTGGTGAGAATACGTTCATGTACAAACCTTTGATAGGAAGTATCAGGCTTCCAGGGTGGCATTTCCCCGCTTTGCACTCTGTAATCTATAGCGTTTGCCCATTGCTTTGTTGTGGTATAATCCAACATAGAAAAGGGCGCTATTCCATTAGGGCTGTGGCAGTTGGTGCAGTTTTTATAAAGTATTGAGGCAATCTCACTGCTCCAGGTAGTTTGTGCTGAGATATTCTGAGAAAACAGAATTGGAAGGATTAGTAAGATTTTTTTCATCTGAAGTTTATTGATTGCTAAATATAAGGAACACACGGTTCAAGTAACGTTAAAGATCAGACAATCAATATTTCTAATGGTTGACTACATTATTTGCTCGCCAGCAATTTCTCTGTGGTTGAAATGGCCTCTCCTACCGTCAACATCTTCTCTGCTGTTTCATCGTCAATCTCAATATCAAACTCCTCTTCCATATCCAGTATTACATCTACAAGGTGAGCCGAGTTGATTTGTAAATCCTGAAGCATATCTGTTTCAGGGCTCAGGTTGTTAAAAGCCTCCTCGTTTTGCACGTAGGGCTTAATAATGGTTTTTAGTTTGAGTTCTATCTCTTCGCGTGTCATGCACGATATTTTTTAAAAATGATACAGGAGTTTACATCGCCAAATCCAAAGCTTGACTTGGCAATTATAGTGTTTTCCTGCTCTACCATTTGTTTAGGGATGCAGCTTTCACCAATGATTTCCAGGATGCCCGGATGAACCTCTTCACAATTTATAGATGGATGAATATAGTTGCCATTAAGTTGTAGCACACATGCCACGGATTCTATACTCCCTGCCGCACTTAGGCAATGACCCGTCATGGATTTTAGGGAATTGACTTTGGGAAAATCTTTCCCAGAAAGGCCTAAGGCCTTGCTCCAATTAGCAATTTCAGGTACATCCCCCATGGTAGAAGTAAGGTGACCCGAAATCAAATCAATTTCACTTGGTTGGATACTTGCGTCCTTGAGGGCCCCTTCAATGCATTTTTGAATACCCATGGAGTTTGGGGCTGTCATGGTTCCTCCTCCCCTTTGTCCGCCAGAGTTTACAAAGCCCCCTGCAATTTCTCCATATATTTTTGCACCCCTTGCTTTCGCAGATTGTAAGGATTCTAAAACCAAAGCGCCACCACCACTTCCGGGAATAAACCCTGAGGCATCTGCGGCCATGGGTCGGGATGCCTTTTCAGACTCTTCATTGTTTTTATAGTTTAAAACGCGCATAGCATCAAAGCCGCCCCATACATGCGGACTATCGGCATCGCAGCTTCCGGCTAACATGATAGTAGCCTTGCTGTGCCTTATGCGTTCATAAGCCATTAAAATGGATTCTGTGCCTGTGCTACATGCCGAAGCATTAGTTGTAACCTGATTACCTAAACCCAACTTTCCGCCAAGGAAAGCACTGATAGCACTGGGCATGGTTTGCTCCACCATAGTGGTACCCAGTTTACGCACTTTTAAATCATCTGTTCTGTAGATAGCATCTCGCAGAGTATTGATGCCACTTATTCCCGCCCCGAAAACGGTTCCGTAATCCCAGTTAGGCTCTGCATCGCTTTCCGCGAAGGCAAGACCGGCATCTTTCCAGGCCTCTAAGCCAGCGAGAATACCGTAGATGACGCCACGTGCCGAAAGTCGCTTTAGCTCCAACTCCGTAAAGTTGGCTGCCAGTAAGTCTTCTGTAATTTTTGGAACACCACCCACTGTACAACGGAAGTTTAGTTCCTCCAATTCGGGGATAAACTCAATCCCAGACTTACCCGCTTTAATGGCTTGTTCAAATTCTGCAATGCCTACCCCATTTGGGGCAACCACACCTAAGCCGGTAATTACTACTCTATTTTTATTGTTCATATAGTTTTATCCATTCTGAGTAGGTAATAATGCGAGTTCGCCTGACTTTGTTGAGGACTAATAAATCTTTGTCGCCTGTTAAAAGATAATCGACACCTGCTGAAATAGCCAATGACAAAAGGAAATCATCATTAGGATCTCGACATATTTTAACAGTTTCAACTGTTGGGATATGTGTGCCAATACTGGAAAACAAAACTTTTAGTCGTTTGATATCCTCCGGACTAATTAATGAATGAAACTTTGATCTAGCGGCTGTTACCAATACCTCCTTAATCAAGGCATCCGATAGAACCAATTCTACATTTGAAGATTGAATTATGGCAGAAAAACTGGTAAATTTTTTTGAAATCAGGAAACTGATCCACAGATTAGTATCAACTATTATCCTCATTCCGACCCATACCATATTCAGCCCTTACTTCCTTTACTTCGGCAACGATTTCGTCCATGGTAAAACCATATTTAGCAAGCTCTTGATCTAAGTCAAAATCCTCCATTTCCTTATTTCCCGTGGACTTTACATTGGAAGTTTCAGTTGAAGATTTTTGGATGCGTATAAGCCCCAAACCTTCAATGGCCTGTAAGAGGCGCTGCACTTTAGGATTTAATATTTCAATGGAAATAGTCTTCATAAACTCAAAGGTAAAGAATTTTGTCAGTGGATAATTCCTGAAAGTTCACCAAAACACACCCTCTCTCCTTCTTCATTAAACATCTCCACCCGGCATTTCAATTTCCTCAGGCGCAAGTATATTTTGTGAGAAACCACTTTTACTTTCTCGCCTGGGTAAACGGGCTTTTCAAAGAGCACATTAGATTCAGAGAAGACAAACATTTGAGCCTCACCCTTCGAGGCTTCGACTCCGCTCAGCCTGACAGCTTCCTGCTTACCAGCCTTAGATACACTGCGGCTTGTGGCCGGAGCACTCAAGGTGACAAATTTCGTGTTTTCACCCTTCAATATACTTCCAGCTTCACTGGAATCACTCATGGTGACAGAATCTTTAACTTTAAACTTTTCACCTTCTACATTCAACCTTTCACTTTCAACATTCAACTTTGAACCTTCAACTTTGAACTTTGAACTTTGAACCAAATAAATCCCTAAACAAACCAAACCAATCTGGGCCATGCACTCGGTAAGAATTACCCCTGGGGTAACCGGATGATTTTTAAAGTGCCCCTGATAGAAGTACTCATCTTCCCGAAAGGTGTAAAAACCCTCACAACCATTTTCATTTACAGAGGTCAGTTCATCCACAAACAAAAAGGGGCGCGAATACGGGAGTTGTTGAACAATGGTTTTAAGTAAATCCATTAGCTTATTGATTCTCCGCCATCTACGGGTATTATGGCGCCATTAATCCAGGAGGCCTCCTTCTGCGAAAGCAGATAAACTACATCGGCCACGTCTTCTGGTTTTGTAAGTCTCCCGAAGGGATTCCTCTGAATGGATTGCTTCTTTAAATAATCACTTCCGGGTATCATCCGCAAGGAAGTTGTATCAGTTACTCCGGGTTGTAAAATATTGGAGCGCACACCATGCTGCGCAAATTCCAAAGCCATATTGCGTGAAATAGCCTCCAGCATAGCTTTGGCTGCAGATACTGCCGAATAATTTCTCCAGGCCTTGCGGCCACCCTCACTCGTAAGTGCAATGCAACTGGCTTCTTCGGCAAACAGTTCATTATCCAGCAAGGCCTTAGCCCAACTGTAATAACTAACGGCCATGGCCTGTGCCGTAAGCAAAAAGTCGTCTTCTTTCAAAAATGCGGTTTGATCCTTAAAGGAGTTCTGCAAACCCGCTGGTAACAAATCAGAATTAGGAATGGGAACCATTAACTTCAAATTGCCCTTGGCTATGGAATGCAGCAACACATTGATTTTAATTTTATTCTCTTTCAATACAGTCATCACCTCCATTATCACTTCTTCCTTAAGCGCATCCTGATTAAAGCTGAGGCACTCCACCTCGTTTTTCCTAATCTCATCAAAA
>CAXBJE010000304.1:0-4642 GCA_963975525.1 uncultured Owenweeksia sp.
AAAGGAATTTGCACTTTAATTCCATTCCGCGCCATAAAGCCTTTATGCATTACTGGTATTTTATATCTGAAAAAAACCAAATTGGTTAACAATATGAAAAGACTGTTTTTATTTATCTGCATAGTTAGTTTAACGGGCACGGCCTGTATGAAAAGTGATGTACTAAAACAAGATGCCACAGGTAACTTTCGTGAGAGCGCCTTTTATGAAAGTGGTGATTTTGAGCAGGGCTTTAATCTTACTATTAGCGATACAGTGATAACCGCAGTACAAACCCCGGATGGTAAATGGTATTGCAGGCCCGTTTTTACTATTGCATTAGAACAAAACTTCAGAGCAAAACTTCAGGAAGAATGGAATGGCGTTTACCAGCTTAAAGTAATTAGGCCAACAAACCCAAACAACTCTTTAGATTTTGAGTCCTCCAACTTTAGCGACAAGTTTGAGGTAACCAGCATGCCTTCTATTTTGTGTGGCGGCAGTTTGGCTTTTACGATAAAACTACTGTTAGTTACACCATCAACATCGGTAATTGCAACAACCGAAAAAAGCTATGTAATGCCTGTGATGCGTTAATGCGCCTCTAACCAGTTTACGCCTTGTCCAAACTCTACTATTAAGGGCACTTTAGTTTCCACCACACCTTCCATCGCTTTTTTAATGATAGGCTTTACGCTATCAATTTCCCCTTTAGGCGCATCAAACACCAGTTCATCATGCACCTGTAGCATCATTTTGGTTTCAAAAGATTGTAGCTTTTCATAAATATCAATCATCGCCAGTTTAATAATGTCGGCAGCTGTGCCCTGCAATGGGGCATTAACAGCATTTCGTTCCGCATGACCACGAACCACTGCATTTCTCGAATTGATGTCTTTTAAGAATCGTTTACGTCCAAGCAAGGTGGTTACAAAACCATTCTTCCGCGCAAACTCCTTTTGGCTCTCTATATAATCTCTAATACCGGGATAGGTCTGAAAGTAAGATTTAATGATATCACTTGCTTCTCCCCTACTTAAAGTGGTTTGCTGGCTAAGGCCAAAAGCACTTACACCGTAAATAATTCCAAAATTTACCGTTTTGGCATTGCTTCGTTGCTCACGGGTAACTTCTTCTAAATCTACCCCAAACACCTTGGCTGCTGTAGATCGGTGAATATCCTCATTATTGATAAAGGCATCCATCATTACCTTATCACCACTCAACTCGGCAATCAGGCGCAACTCTATTTGGGAGTAATCCGCAGCTAAAATCAAGTGGTTATCATCCCTTGGGATAAAAGCTTTACGCACCTCCTGCCCTCTGGCAGTTCGTATAGGAATATTTTGAAGATTGGGGTTATTAGAACTTAACCGCCCAGTGGCAGCTACAGCCTGATTAAAGGATGTATGAACCCGCCCCGTAACCTTGCTCACCATGGTAGGCAGCGCATCCACATAAGTGGATTTGAGCTTTACCGACTGGCGATAATCCATAATCTTCTGGGCTATTTCATGCTCCTTGGCCAATTCTACCAAAATATCTTCTGAGGTGGAAAACTGCCCGCTTTTGGTTTTCTTAGGTTTATCCACCAACTTCATTTTCCCGAAAAGGATATCACCCAATTGCTTGGGAGAGGCAATATTAAAAGGCTCTCCGGCAATTTCAATTATCTCTTTATCCAGACGCTCAATATCATGTTCCAATTCCTTGGAGAGTTTGGCAAGGGCGTCTGTATCCAAATTAATTCCTTCCAATTCCATGTCCGAAAGCACAGGAACCAAAGGCACCTCAATGGTTTCAAATACGGATTTGGTTTCAATTTTTTCCAACTCAGGCTCAAACACCTGCTTTAGTCTAAATGTAATATCGGCATCCTCACCTGCATATTCGGCTACCTCAGCAGGAGCAGCATCGCGCATATTGCCTTGATTTTTTCCCTTTTTCCCGATAAGGGTTTCAATACTTACGGGCCGATAATTAAGATAGGTTTCGGCCAGCACATCCATATTATGGCGCATATCCGGCTGTATAAGATAATGGGCCAGCATGGTATCAAACAGTTTTCCCTTTATGGATACTCCATACTTTTTAAGTACCGATATGTCGTATTTCAGATTCTGCCCAATTTTTTCAATTTCCTTGTTTTCAAAAAACGGTTTGAATTCATCAACTATGGCTTGCTCTTCACCTTCAGGGGTGCTTACATAATATGCCATTCCCGGAGCGTAACTAAAGGCAATACCCACCAGTTCAGCCTCAGCAGCCTCTAAAGAAGTGGTTTCCGTATCAAAGCAAACCGAAGTTTGCTTCAACAGGTTTTGCAATAGCAGCTTCCTTTCCTTGGGGTGGCTAACCAACTGGTACAGATGGTCTGCCGTTTCAATAGTTTGATAGGCACTTGGTGAATCAGACTGAACTGTGGCCATTTCCTCCACTTGCCCAAACAAATCGGTTTGTGAGCTACCTGTTGCCTCTGCTACGGCTGCGGTTTTCTGTATTTCATCACCGGTAACACGCTTCAGCAGGGTTCTAAACTCCAACTCCGAAAACAATTCTTTTATAGCCTCTTCATTAGGCTCTTCAGTTATAAATACCTTTTCATCAAAATCGATTGGCACATCACAAATAATACGCGCCAGTTTTTTACTTAGCAGTGCCTGCTCCTGGTTGTCACGGATTTTTTCACCCAGCTTACCTTTTATCTCATGAGCATTTTCATACATCGCCTCCATGCTGCCATATTGGTTAAGCAACTTGGTGGCTGTTTTGGGTCCAACTCCGGGTATTCCGGGAATGTTATCGGCAGAGTCGCCCATCATTCCCAAGTAGTCAATTACCTGCTCTACCCGGTCTACTCCAAACTTTTTTTGCACCTCAGCCACCCCCCAAATTTCAGGTGGATTGCCAGCACGTCCGGGGCGGTACATTTTAATTTTATCGGTAACAACCTGGGCAAAATCCTTATCGGGAGTCATCATAAAAACCTCAAAACCCTCTCTGGCAGCCTGCTGAGCCAAAGTGCATATCACATCATCAGCCTCAAAGCCATCCACACCCAAAAATGGAATATTGAAAGCTTCCATCATCCGCCTTACATAAGGAATTGAAATCTTTATTCCCTCCGGGGTTTCGTCTCTGTGAGCTTTGTACTCTGCATATTCCTCATGCCTGAAAGTAGCCACGGGCGTATCATAAACCACCGCAATATGAGATGGCTTTTGCTTTTCGAGCACCTCAAGTAATGTAGTGGTAAAACCAAAAATGGCGGATGTATCAAGCCCCTTGCTGGTAACCCTTGGGTTAGAAATAAAGGCAAAATAAGCACGGTAAATCAGCGCATAGGCATCCAGCAGGAAAAGTTTCTTTGGGTTTTCAGACATTTGGGAATTCTTTTTGAGAGCCGTAAAAGTAATGAGTTTAAATCGGGAACAAATGGCTCAAATCCAATATCTGCATGAACGTTACCACAGTAATTATCCGTCTCGGAATTTTCATCCTCGTACTTTTTCTTATTGATCTCTATGCCTTTCAGGCCTTTAAAACCACCTTTAGGGATAATTCCCCATTCCGCATAGGTTACTGGATTTTTTCAGCTCTGGTGTGGGTTTCGCTTGTGGTGGCTTTTACCACCTTCAATCGTCAGGCAGGTTTCAACCAGATGTTTATGTACTTCATGGCCTTTATGATTCTTTCGCTTGTGCCAAAGCTCATAGTAAGCAGTATTATGTTGATTGAGGATGTACTACGCCTGCTTACCGGTGGGGTGCAATCCATCAGTGCCTCTGGTGGAGATACGTTTTTACCAGGCCGCAGAAAATTTGTTAGCCAAACCGCCCTCCTGCTTGCAGCCATTCCATTTATTGGGGTTATACACGGGGTATGGCGTGGGCGCTACAATTTTAGGGTAATCCGAAAAACTTTAGAGTTTGCCGGCCTTCCGGCAGAATTTGACGGGCTCACCATCACCCAGATTTCGGATATCCACTCTGGCAGTTTTGATAACACCAAAAAAATACAATATGCTGTTGACCTTATCAATGAGCAACAGTCCGACCTCCTTCTCTTTACAGGAGATTTGGTGAACAACCGTGCCGATGAAATGGAACCCTGGGTGGATACATTCTCTCAGCTCCATGCGCCTATGGGTAAATACTCCATTTTGGGTAATCATGATTATGGCGATTACGTTTCGTGGGAGTCAGCGCATGCCAAGGCCGAAAACATGGAGAACCTCTATAAAATGCATGAGCGTATTGGCTTTCGGCTGATGCGTAATGAAAATCTGCAACTGGAGCGGAAAGGTGGAAAGATTGACCTTGTTGGTGTAGAAAACTGGGGCCTTGGTTTTGCGCAGCATGGCGACCTTAGTAAGGCCACCCAAAACCTGGAAAAGGATTCCTTTAAAATTCTGATGTCTCATGATCCCTCGCACTACGATCAGGAAGTAAAAACCTTTGACAAGAAAATTGACCTTACTCTAAGTGGCCACACACACGGTATGCAGTTCGGTATTGAAATTCCCGGATTTTTTAAATGGAGCCCCGTTTCATTACGCTACCCCAAGTGGGCCGGACTTTATGAAGAAATGGGCCGCAAGCTGTACGTTAATCGTGGCTTTGGGTTTTTGGCTTTCCCCGGCAGGGTGGGTATATGGCCGGAG
>CAXBJE010000305.1:0-4639 GCA_963975525.1 uncultured Owenweeksia sp.
ATAACCAGAAGTTTAGCAGCGATAAATATCAGGCCGAAATAATTTTAGAGGATGAAGTTGCTGCAGATTCGGCTAAACTCAAAACTCTTTTAGAAACAAAAAATATTGAGGTTTTGAAGCTGCTGCGAAATCGCGAGGTTTTGAATTATGGAGACAATAATGAAGAACTGAGAATTGGCGATCGCCTTATTATTAAAGCAGATGTTCATGAGTTAATTGGCCTGCAGGAGGATGATGGTATAAAACTACATACAGGTATTACATCTAAGTTGGATGAAAACAAAGACAGCTCTATAATGGAGTTGGTGGTGAGTCCTTCTTCATCACTTGTGGGTAATTTGTTTAATCCAAGATCATTTAAACGGAAATATGGCGGAAATGCATTGGCCTTAAGGCAGGTTAATGACACCTACTTCCGTAATCTTGGCACAAAGTTATTTGCGGTAAACCGCATAAATATTGGAGATAGTATTTTGGTGGAAGCCAATCCAGATTTTTTTGAAAGTCCTGAAGTAAAGCATGACCTAATCCTTTACAGGAGCTTTGACCAAAAGGAATCGCGCCCCTGGGGAAAGCAGGTGGCGGCATTGTCTATTATTGCCGGTGTGGTTTTACTGGCTGCATTTAACGTTATCTCCATTGCGGTAGGCGCTTTGGGCGGAGTTGTACTTATGGCCTTTCTTAAAATATTTAAAACTGAGACCCTTTACGAGCGCATAGATTGGCGCATTTACTTCTTACTTGCAGGAATCATCCCCTTAGGAGTGGCCATGCAGAATACTGGCCTAGATACCCTGTTGGCAGAGCAAGTAGTGTCAATAACAGGTGGCCTTGCGCCCTTTTGGGTGATTTTTAGCTTTTTTGTGGCTACCACAGTAGTTACCAATTTTATATCAAACAACGCAGCAGCATTACTGATGGCACCTGTTGTACTGAGCCTTGCCGGGCAAACAGATATTGATCCCAAAGCATTATTGATGGCTATTACCTTTGGCGCAAGCACATGTTTTATATCGCCTTTGGGATATCACACTTTGGCCATTATATACGGCCCCGGTAAGTATAAGTTTAGTGATTACTTGCGAGCAGGTTTACCTATCACCATCATTATTACTATTGTGTTCAGCTTAATGCTGGATTACAACTTTAATGGAGATGCAGCCCTATTGAGGGGATGGTTGAAGTAATGGTGAGGTTGGTGTAGGCAATCATTTAACTGGACTAGTCAATATTATCTCGGTTCTCCTATTCAGCCCATTAGCTATTTCCTGCCATTCTGGGTCCAAGGTTTTGATCTATTCTTTTGTAAGATGTTTACCAACCTTAAAGATCAGGCTTGGGCTTCGACTATCGCTCAGCCTGACAAAAGTGAGTGCAAATTTGAGAGGTTTACTCAGCAATCGGCCGGTGATGGCCGTGGATATTTTAATGAGTTAGCCTGGTTGTTTTACCCGCCTTTCAGCTAAGCCCACCGCCTGTCATCCTGAGCGTTAGTCGAAGGGCATCTTTACCTTGGCTAAAAACCTGAATACACCAAAGACGAAGATTTAGCCAGCAAATCCGAGAAAACGTATCGCAATATTGAAGGTGAAGGCATATGTTTTAAGTTAAAAAAAGAAACCCTGCCTCGCTTTCGCAGGGCAGGGTTTTCAGCTTAATTAAAACCAAATTTCTATTCGTCTTCTGACGGAGAATCAGATTCACCTTCTGGTGCTTCGGTAGCTCCCTCCTCGCCTTCGGCTTGGTTTACTGCTCCTTCTTCACTTTCCAACAATTCTTCATCCTCTTCTTCGGCAGCAGGTACACGAGCCACAGAAGCAATCGAATCATTCTTCTTCAAGTTAATGATACGAACACCTTGGGTTGCACGGCCCATTACTCTTAGCTCAGCAACTCCTGTGCGTATCATTACCCCACTCTTGTTAATGATTACTAAATCATCTTCATCAGTAACAGCCTTTATCGCTACCAGATTTCCGGTTTTATCAGTGGTATTAAGGGTTTTTACACCTTTTCCTCCACGGTTAGTAACACGGTAATCCTCAAGGTCTGTACGTTTTCCATATCCTTTTTCAGATACTACAAGTATTGAAGTCTCATTATCACCAGGTGGAATAGTAACCATACCAATTACTTCATCCTGATCATTTTCAAGAGTAACTCCACGCACACCGCTGGCATTTCTACCCATGCTGCGCACTTTCTCTTCGTTAAAACGGATGGCCTTACCACTCTTCTTGGCAATCAGGATTTCATCATTACCAGTGGTCAACTTCGCTTCAAGAAGCAAGTCTCCCTCACGAATGGTAATAGCATTAATACCATTTACACGTGGACGAGAATAGGCTTCCAAAGAGGTCTTTTTAATTACCCCTTCTTTCGTTACCATTACAATAAAATGGTTCTGAATGTACTCTTCGTCTTTAAGATCACGGGTGTTCATAAAGGCACGTACCTTATCCTCCATTGGGATATTGATAAGGTTTTGAATTGCACGACCCTTACTCGATTTAGATCCTTCAGGAATTTCATAAACACGTAGCCAATAGCATCTACCCCACTCTGTAAAGAATAACATGTATTGATGGTTGGTGGCCACAAATATGGTTTCCACAAAATCCGCATCACGGGTTTGCACGCCTTTATGCCCTACACCGCCACGGTTTTGCTTTTTGTATTCGCTAAGCGCAGTCCTTTTAATATAACCAGCGTGAGATATGGTAATCACCACTTCTTCATCAGGAATCATATCCTCGATGCTTACATCTCCACCAGCATACTCAATATCAGTTCTGCGCTCGTCACCGTACTTTTCCTGAATCTCAAGAAGTTCCTCCTTAATGATACTCATTCTAAGGTCTTCCTCGTTTAGGATACGCTTATAGTAAGCGATTTTTTCCATCAACTCAGCATACTCTTCCTTAATCTTATCGCGCTCAAGGCCAGTTAGCTTTTGAAGACGTAAATCAAGGATGGCACGTGCCTGAAGTTCTGACAGGCTATAGTTTTCCATTAAACCATTACGGGCCTCTTCGGGAGTTTGAGATCCACGAATCAATGCAATGATTTCATCCAAATGGTCAAGAGCTATCAACAAACCTTCAAGGATGTGTGCTCTTTCTTCAGCTTTACGCAGTTCGTACTTCGTCCTTCTGATAACCACATCAATTCTATGATCCACAAAGTGGTGAATCATATCCTTAAGGTTTAGCTGCTCAGGGCGGCCTTTTACCAGAGCAATGTTGTTTACAGAGAAAGAAGATTGAAGAGCGGTGTACTTATAAAGTTTATTAAGTACCACGTTAGGAACAGAATCGCGCTTTAGATAATACACAATGCGCATTCCCTTGCGGTCGCTCTCATCCTTAATATCAGAAATGCCGTCCAGCTTCTTATCATTAATAAGGTCAGCCGTCTTTTTAATCATGTCGGCCTTATTCACCTGAAAAGGAATCTCGGTAACGATGATACACTCGCGTCCTTTTACCTCTTCCATAGTGGCTTTACCTCTAAGGACTATTCGGCCACGGCCAGTCTCAAAAGCTTCGCGCACACCATCATAACCGTATATGGTACCACCCGTTGGGAAATCAGGGGCAGTTACATGCTGCATCAATTCCTCAATGGTGATTTCCTTATTATCGATATAACCTACGATACCGTTGATTACCTCGGTAAGATTGTGAGGTGGCATATTGGTAGCCATACCAACCGCAATACCACTGGCTCCATTAACCAAAAGGTTAGGGATACGGGTTGGCATTACCGTGGGCTCGGTCAGGGTATCATCAAAGTTTAGTTGGGTATCAACCGTTTCTTTGTCAATATCCGCGAGCATTTCTTCAGAAATCTTCTGAAGTTTGGCTTCGGTATAACGCATGGCTGCGGGTGGGTCACCATCCACACTACCAAAGTTACCCTGTCCATCTACCATCATGTAGCGCAAGCTCCAGGGCTGCGCCATACGCACCATGGCATCATAAACGGAAGTATCACCATGAGGGTGAAACTTACCCAGTACCTCTCCTACAATACGTGCCGATTTTTTATATCCACGGTTAGAGAGTACTCCCAATTCATACATTCCATACAAAACCCTTCTGTGTACGGGCTTCATCCCATCGCGCACATCAGGAAGAGCACGTGACACAATCACCGACATCGAATAATCGATGTAGGATGATTTCATCTCCTCCTCAATGTTGATAGGTATTATTCTTTCGCCTTCGGCCATGTTGTCAGTGTTTTACCTTACTTTAAAGAATAAGTTGTTAAAAGGCCAAATATAACCACTCAACTCCCGCCAAAAGCCTTATCTGATGGGTAATTTCTTCACAATATGCGCGTTCGTACTGTTAATAATTAATACAAAAACCCGACTTGCGTGTCTCCCGTATAAAACTAACTTTGATGTAAACTCGTGTTGGCACAATAATCGTAAATGGTTAAGCCCACTGAATACTCTAATTCCCTTTTAATAATAAATATGGACGAAAATTTTTCACCCCGCGTAAAAGACGTGATTAGCTATAGCAAGGAAGAAGCCTTGAGGCTAGGCCACGACTACATCGGCACCGAGCACCTTATGCTCGGACTGATACGGGAAGGTGAAGGTAGTGCCATCCAGATTTTGGAAGAT
>CAXBJE010000306.1:0-4617 GCA_963975525.1 uncultured Owenweeksia sp.
GTAAAGTATGCTTCTGAACACTTCCCAAAACTGCCCATATTAGTGATAACAGGTTACCCTTCCGTAGAGGGAGCCATAGATGCGGTAAAGTCTGGCGCCATTGATTATCTGGTTAAGCCATTTACTAAAGCCGAACTGGAAACGGCAGTAAACAAATCATTGATTGGTAAGCGGAGTTCCAGGCAAGCCGAGGTACTTACTTCTGGGAGCAATAAAGATAAAGCCTCTCTAACCTACCACGGCATCATTGGCCAATCCGAGGCATTGCAAAAAACCATCGACATAATTGAGCGTATAAACGACAACCGTGTTACAGTATTGATAAACGGTGAAAGCGGCACAGGTAAGGAGTTGGTAGCGCGAGCCATTCATTATAGCGGGCGTTTTGCAAAGGCGCCTTTTGTGGCGGTAAATTGTGGCGGTATTCCTGAAAACCTTTTGGAGAGCGAACTTTTTGGATATACCAAAGGGGCTTTTACCGGGGCAGAATCCAACCGAGCTGGTTTCTTTCAAGCGGCTGATGGCGGCACCATATTTTTAGATGAAATTGGCAATGCTTCTCTGCAAGTGCAGCAAAGGTTGCTACGCGTTCTTCAGGAAAAAGAGGTAACCATGATAGGTTCGCAAAAACCTCAGAAAATAGAGGTGAGGGTCGTAGCTGCCACTAACAATGATTTACTGAAAATGGTGGAAAAAGGTACTTTTCGGGAAGACCTGTATTACCGCCTTAATGTGGTAAATCTGGAAATACCTCCGTTGCGAAACCGTAAAGACGATATCCCCATATTAGCGCAATACTTTATGGGCAAGTTTGGCCGTGAGTTTAATAAAACCAATCTCAAAATTAAACCTAAAGCCCTTGAGGTGTTGAAGCGTTACCACTGGCCTGGCAACATCCGCGAATTGGAAAATACCATACAACGCTGCATCATTATGGCAGATGAAGAAGTAGGTTTGGATCAGCTCCCTGAACATTTAAAAATGGCCCGCCCTTCCGCTACAGCGGAGGATAACGAATGGACTACCTTGGCTGAGCTGGAAAAGCGTTACATCGAAAAAGTATTGCGTTCGGTAGGGGGCAACAAAACCAAAGCTGCAGAGATATTGGGAATAGATAGGAAGACACTGCGGGGAAAGGTGGGATAATTCCGTATACTAAAACTCCTCCTCTCGTGGTGTAGTTTCCTCTTGGGGGGCATTCGCTAAATCCCTGTCCAAAGCGTATAGGCTGGTGTTACCATCCACCTCGGTGGAAGCCAGGTTGTATTTATCCAAAATCCCGTTAATTAGAGTTTCTTCCTCAATTTGCTCTTCCACAAACCATTGGCCAAAGTTAAACGTGGCCCAGTCTTTCTCCTCATGCGCCAGGTTTACTATTTTATCAATTTCCTTAGAGTTTTCAATTTCGTGCTTTAGTATGTTTTTAAAGCAATCGCCAATATCCTTTGGATTGGCGGGAGCAGCTTTAATGGCTTCAATCTTGGACATATGCTCGCGTTCCTCGTGCATGTGGCCGTACAACCAGCTTGCAATGCCAGCAAAACTGTTTACCTCCGCCCATGAGGCATACGACAAGTATACTTGTGCCTGGTAGGCTTCACGTGTCATTTGGGTGTTCAGCAATTTTTCCATTTTGGCGGAAATTCTTTTTGTTTTCATCTTTTTTAATTTTTGGTGGACTTACACAATGCTCATTGAAAAATTACACTTAAACAGATTAATAGTTTAGACAGGGAACATAAATATTCAAAAAACAAGAAAATTAGCTCCTGGCCCATTCCTCCCCAGCCGGGTAATTTCTACCCGATTCACTATCCTCAGGACTTTTTAACAAAAACTCTAAACACCTGTCAACCTTTAACTTAGAACTTATTAACCTTTTAACATCCCACCAAGGCACACCTATTGACTATGGGCATGGCATTAAAAAACATGGCCCGTATGGAAATGACTTTAAGCTTATGTGCAAACTGTGAAAATGCCCCTGGTTGTACCCTAAGAAATGGGCATCCTGTAATGCAATGCGAAGAGCATAAGGTGACTGAATGGAAAACTGTGAAAAACGGTTTTGACCTAAACCACCGCGTTAGCAGGCAGCCTATAGTACTTAAACATTTTAAAGGGCTTTGCGGAACCTGTGATTTTAAAAACAACTGTAAATGGGTGGATCCGGCTACAGTGGTATTTCATTGTGAACATTATCTATAATCTCAAGCAAAAACAAAATGATTACAAAAGAGAAGCCTAAAACAGGCATGTATGAAAATGTGCAGCATCAGTATAACAAAGCTGCAGATTTGATGAACCTTACTCCTGCAGTACGTAAAATCTTGGCCATTACCAATACCGAAATCGTAGTGCATTTTCCGGTAAAGATGGACGATGGTAGTGTGGAGGTTTTTACGGGTTACCGTGTGCAGCATAACAATGCTCTGGGGCCTTATAAGGGAGGCTTGCGTTACCATCCTACTGTAGACATTGATGCCGCACGTGCTTTGGCCACCTGGATGACCTGGAAAACCTCTTTGGCAGGGTTGCCTTATGGAGGGGGTAAAGGTGGTATTCAGCTCGACCCGTCAAAGTACTCTATGGCTGAACTAGAGCGGATTACCCGCAGGTTCACTTTTGCATTAGGCGACAATATTGGGCCTGAGCATGATATACCGGCACCCGATGTGAACACCACGCCACAAATGATGGCATGGATTGCTGATACCTATATGAGTACTAAATCTACTAATGAGCGCACCAAAAATGCTCACGTAGTAACCGGTAAACCTGTTGGTGCCGGTGGACTTGAGGGTAGAGACCGAGCCACAGGTTTTGGTGTTGCACTAAGTGTAAGAGAGTGGTCAAACCTTAAGGGAGTGGATTTAGCCGGTAAGCGTTACATAGTTCAGGGATTTGGTAATGTGGGCTATTGGGCTTCGCACTTTATGCACGAACTGGGAGCTGTACTTGTAGGCGTTCAAGATGCGAGCGGAAGCATTTACAATGCTGAAGGTATCAATCCTGAAGAACTGTTTGCTTATGCAGCGGGGAACGAAAACTTTATTAAAGGTTTTGAAAATGCCACAGAATATCCAAGTGTTGACTTTTTTGGAATTGATTGTGACATAGCAATACCAGCGGCCATGGGTAACCAGATAACCGGAGAAAATGCCGGAATGATAAAAGCACGAGTAGTGGCCGAAGGTGCCAATGGTCCTGTGGATACCGATGCCGATGAAATTCTGATTGAGCGAAACATTGATGTTATTCCTGACATCTACTGCAATAGCGGTGGCGTAATTGCCAGCTATTTTGAGTGGCTACAAAACCGCAATGGCGAAATGTGGGCCATGGAAGATACCCTTAGTAAGCTGGAGGTTAAGATGGTACGCAACTTCAAACGTGTGGTGGATGCTGCAGCTAAATATAATACCGATTGGCGCACGGCCGCTTATGTAGAAGCCATTGGCCGAATTGAGCAAGCCTACATCCAGCGCGGTATTTTTCCATAAAGCTGATAATCCCCCAAAAGGGGCTGAAAAATAAGTTGTTTGAGAAAGCCCTCTTCCCCGCCCTAATCTACCTGATGAAAAAGAACAGGGGCGGGTGAGGGGCTATTCTTAAATACACAACCGAAAAAAAATTTATGCAATCAATAGGAATTTTTAAAGAACCGGCCAACGAGTCTCGCGTAAGCGTAGTGCCAGATGCGGCAAAGCGTATGGTGCAAACCCTGGGCCTTGAGGTAATGGTAGAAGAAGGTGCCGGTTTGCGGGCAGGGTTCTCTAATAAAGCTTATGAAGAGGCAGGTGCTAAAGTGCTTTCAACTTCGGATTTATGGATGAAGGCTGAAGGACTTATTTCCATAAACCACCTGTACAGGGGTGAGGAAACAGACGGACATAAAAGTTTTATAGGCATTTATAACCTGATGTATCACCGCCAACGGCTTAGCACTTATCAGCGTGAAGGGCTTTCCGTTTTTAGTTTGGATATGGTGCCCCGCACTACCAAAGCACAGTCTATGGATGTATTGTCGTCCATGGCTTCCCTTTCGGGATATAAAGCGGTGATAAAGGCGGCTGAACTTTATGGATCAGTATTACCCATGTTTACTACAGCAGCCGGTACGCTAAAGCCCGCAAAAGTATTAGTGCTGGGTGCTGGCGTGGCAGGCCTGCAAGCCATAGCCACAGCCAAAAGGTTGGGTGCTGTTGTAGAGGCTTTTGATGTCAGAAGTTCGGCAGGAGAAGAGGTGCGGAGCCTGGGAGCTAAATTTATTGAAGTACCCGGCTATACTGAAAATGCGGAGGCTGGAGGTTATGCGGTTCAGCAAACTCCCGAATATCTGAAAAAACAAAAGGAGCTAATACACGAGCATATTTCCAATGCTTCTATTGTGATTAGCACCGCCAACATCCCCGGAAGGAAGGCACCTGTACTTATTGAGCAACGCTCTGTAGAAGCCATGCAACCCGGCTCTGTGATTGTGGATTTGGCCAGTGAGCAAGGTGGTAACTGTGAGCTTACGCAAGATGAGCGCATGATAGACCATAAGGGGGTTAAGATTATAGGCAGCTCATACCTGTCTAAGGAAATGCCTTTAGCCAGCTCCCAAATGCTTTC
>CAXBJE010000307.1:0-4613 GCA_963975525.1 uncultured Owenweeksia sp.
AATATTTGCCGCCCCGTTTATTAAATCCACTATAGAGGATAAGCTTACTTATTATCGAAGCGATTCGGTAAGTATTGGCAGCGTACAAATCAACTTTTTCCCGGTAGGGCTCAAAATTAAGGATGCCTATATAGACCTCTACCTGCCTCTTGATACCGTCTTGGTAAAATGGAATGGCCAAATCAGTCATGCCAAAGTTGCGGGTATTGATTGGTACAAGGCCTGGAAGAATAAGGAATGGGACGTAGCATCCATACAAGTTGGAGAAGGAGCGCTGAGGTGGAGGGTAACCAAAATTACCACAAATGATACCGCTCGTTTTGAGGTTTCAACAAGTAGAGTAAAGCCCAACATACTCCTCAGGCAGTTGGAAATTGAAAATCTGGACTTAAAACTGGTGCGCGATTCTTTTGCCATAAGCCTTCAAACATCATTAAACCTGGATAGCTTAAGTATAAAACGCGGTGACAGTGTACAGTGGAGGTTAAAGAGAGCAGTGCTCCATTCAGAGGATGCCACTTTTAACAATGTGGTTGAAGATTTTGACCTGAAGTATAAATCAATGGATTTTGATTCTCGCGACAGCGCATTGATTATTGCCGGTTTTGAAATGACCCCGCGATTAACACCTGAGGGGTTTTCTAATAAATATCCGTACCGGAAGGTACAGTCCGATTTATATGTTTCTACCATAACCCTTAGCGGGATAGACCTTGGCCTTTCCAATAGAGGCTTGTTTGCGCATAAGCTTTTGCTGGATAGTTGTGATTTCAGGATTTACCAGGATATACGAAAGGAAAGGCCAGAGGAGCGAAAGCTCCTGCCTTCTGAAATGATTGCCAAAATTCCAATCCCCACAGCGATAGACTCGGTAGTTATCAAGCGAGCTTATCTGGATTATAAGCACCAAGGTAAAACTGATGACAAAGGTTTGGCTAACCTAAAGGTGGATCAGCTTACGCTCAAAGTATTTCCGGTGAGTAACCTTGGCCACACCGTGGCAGCCGATGTAAACATTACAGCAACCGCCCGTCTTCAAAAGAAGGCCATGGTAAGTATGACGGCCAAATTTTTGGCGGATAAGCCTAATCACGACTTTGAGGTGGATCTATCCATGACAGAAACACCCATTGCCTCATTTAACGAAATGCTTTTGCCAACAATAGGCATTAGTGCTAAAAGCGGTTATTGTAAGGGTGCCAGAGTGCATATGGCAGGTAACGACTTTGAGGTGAGAGGCGATCTGGATATAGCTTATATAGATCTTAAAATTGATATCCCGCCAAGGCAAAAAGGCGAGCAAAAGCTATTAGGCAAAATAACCGAAGGCCTCGGAAATTTTGCGCTTGTAAACACCAACGCCACAATGAATGACCACAAGGGCACCATCTACTTTAAACGCCCCCAGAAAGAACCTTTTGTAAACTTTTGGTGGAAAGGTATTGAAAGCGGATTGTTGGATGTGATTATTAGGTTTCACCAAGTAGGTACAGATGACAAAACCAGAAAGAGGAAGGTTTGGAAAAAGTGATGTCTAGAACATTTCAATGCTCCCTAGTCGAAGCTAGAAATTCATACAACTTTATTAATCAACCTATTTAGTTGTTTTTTTTAGGGTAGTTCCACCGCTTATTGTATTTCAACAAAAAAAATCAGACGGTAATTCGGCTCTTAATAAACTTGATTTGGCCATTGTGGTTAGATTCGTGTTCACACACATGGAACCATTTGCAATGATTGTTGGTGGGTTGGTTTCCAAAAAATGGCTCTGATTTCATTAACCAATCGTCATCGCGTTTTGCAAATTCCTTTTTGGTTTGCTCTCGTACTTCGTCAAGTTTAGCAAGGTAATACTCAATGGTGTTGCCCTTTATTTTTTCCCGGGCCTCTTTACCGAGGTTCATGGGTAAGTCCCAAATATCTTTTTCGGCCTGGCTCCAACTGCCCCATTCCATATCTTCAAATGTGTTGAGCTGATAATAGCGCTCTGTTGCCGCTAAATGCAGGAGCATGGCACCAATGGAGTTTGATTTATCATCCAGTTGAAAATCAAGTTCATTAAGCGATAGGTCTTTCACACTATCAATCACCCAAGTGCGCATCATTGTCATAGTAGAAAGTAAGGTGCCAACCCGAGGACTGTAACCTGTACGTGGGCCAATCATGTAAAGGCTCTCATCCCCGGTAGGTGTAGCTGCTGTAACGTTAAAGAGCGGGGCTGCCGCTAACCCGGCAGTTAGCACTGCTGTGGATCTAATGAAGTTTCTTCGGTTTGTTTTTGGTTGTTCTTTCATGTTACAATTATTGTTTGGATTTAGTTAAAGAGTAGATTCCATCTTCTACCCATTCACCAATTAAATATATGGCTTATTGGAGGTGGAAGCTGTTTTAGAAATCCACCCATCATACATTATTAAAAACAGTGATCAGTTGACGTATTTTACCCAGAATACCTAATTCAGAAAACTTTGTTAATAATAACCATCACCAGTTTTTATCGGCAGCTTTTATGTTTTCTTCCAGATGGGCAAGCCATTCTGTTTTTACTTCTTCACCTGCAAACAGGTATAGTTTTCCATCAATAATTTCAAATGAGTCGGGCTCTGGGTTTGCAGTAAACCCTTGGCTGGCGGCAAACACACAATACCCTCCATATTGGGGGGCATACTTTTCAGGATTAGCCATAAAAAGCTCTTTATTTTCCAAGGAGGAAAAATTCCACGAAGCGTCTCTCCATACGTGCGTATGATCCTCAGTGCCTTTAACGGCTTTCCTTTCGGTAAAGTAGGCCACGGCATCATAACCGTTTATGGCTTCATCAGAAAACATGGTGTGATTAACTTGTTTATGCCCGAATGCCAGTGGAGAAATACGATTGGATATGGCAAAAATGAGAACCAGACCTACCAATACAACAACAACGAGTAGGAGAATTTTACCGACTTTTTTCATTATAAAGTGTTATTTGGTTTCTAATTGGTTAACGATAGCAACTATGAAAAATAACCTTTTTTTGGATGGCAACAATGCTCTGCTATTTCATTCTTGTGAGATCAGTAAGTCTTTAAAAAGGTTCGGCTTACTAACTGACTTCAGATGTTCGCTTTTTTTCTAATCATCTTTTGAATAAACACGTTGCTTGGCAAAGTAATTTGGTCTCCTGCCTCCGTTTTAATTATTACGAAGAATAGACCGATGTCGCTAATTCTGCCCTCAATTTCAAAATCCTTGTCCAAAACAGTTATAACATCATCAAGTTTAACCGAGTGGCCAAAGAAAATGATAAGACCAGAAGTGATATTAGAAAGAATAGACCATTGAGCAAAAAATGCAATACCCACAACAGCCAGTACAGATGACACAAATAGAAGGATATCAGATTGATTGAGTCCCCAAATAATTAAAATGAATAGGATGAGCAGGACTAATAACAGGGTGTTAACAATTTTCTTGACAATCTTACCACGTGTTTTCTGCAATAGATTCTTAGCTACTGTTCTATTAATCGACTTATCAACTACAATCTTTAGGACAACAAACAGCACAACTGCAATTATCGTTTCTAATATTTTAAAGTTAGTGGCATCCATTGTTTTGGCGTTTAGCTCGGCTAAGATAAATCCAGTTAGTGCAAAACTTTTAGTTTACTCAGTAGAAGCTTCCTGAATCAGAAAATCACAGAGTTGGGTTGTTACAAACTTACCATTGCGGTAAACCATTGTTCCTTCATGGCGGAATCTTCCATCTGGGTATTCACCTTCATCCCAATATAAAGAGTCATCCTCAAAGGGATCTTCATTTTGATAGGTAAGAACTTTGTTTTTTGAATCATATTGGTAATCACTGATGTCTCTGCCCTCAAAATAGTAGATACTTTCCATGTTTACACCCCCAAGCGTATTTGGCGAAAGCTGGATTACCGATTCCTGCACGCAAGTGTTACAGCCAAACAAATGGGATGAAATGAGGTAAACACTATTTGTACTATCCACTATTCCAATCACACTAAAAAATGGCTCCCCAAGCATTACCATGCCTGAACGATTTTCATCAAAGCGATAATATAAATAGGAGTCATAGGGATGATAAGACCCTCCGGTTTTTTGATCTACCATAAAAAAGTAAAGCTTATTGTCCTTAGATGTATTTATTGATAAACCTTTTTCGTGAATTAACTTATCCACTTTATAGTAGCTAAGCAAAGGGTGTTCAAGAATTACAGGAAGCCTTTGATTAATTTCAAAACCAATGGACTCAATACGTTCAAATTCGTCCAGATTGCTTGAATGTGGATAGAGCGTATCATAGGCAGCCAGCAAGTTGTTCAGGGTATCTACTTGTAGCAAAAAGTGTTTGTGTGCCTTTTTATTCCTCTTTGCAGGCTGAGCAAGGCTTAGGACGGGTATCAAAAAAAGAATCCAGATTTTCATAGGTGAAAGCTACTTATTTAGGTGGGCTTAACCAAAATTGAAAATGTTTGTCATGGTAACTTAATTACCATTATTTCAACTGCAGAACGCCATAATTGGCCGGATGGTCAGAGGCGCCAATTGTGTCAATTAAAACCCCCGTTTCAGTAACCTCAAAAGCTTTTCTACTCACAAAAATTATGT
>CAXBJE010000308.1:0-4587 GCA_963975525.1 uncultured Owenweeksia sp.
GCTCTTCATCTATAAACCAGCCAAAACAAGTGTAGTGGTTTAACCCAAACATCCGTTCCAGACGGGCTTGTTGTACTTCAAAAGAATCCTTTTTGTTAAGCTCTACCACCAGCGGCATAATGGCGGGAATGTGGCTGGCATCAAGAAGCTGAAGCCTTGCCATTACTTATTCTTAAAGGCGTTTTCATACACCTCAATCCACTGCTGGGCGGTAAGTTTAGTGGCTAGTTCACCAAAAAGGTCGTAGGGAATTTGATCTATTTTTTTGAGTCGTATACAGCTTTTGCCCATATCCAGCTTACCCTTTACGCGTTTGGCATATTCGGTGGTAAACCATTCCATAAGTTCGGGGATGTCATAAATACCCATGTGGTACACAGCAATAAAATTCTTTTGCGAGGCAATGCTCATAAACGGTAGCGGTAGTTTGGTGTCGCAATGGTAGCCTGCAGGATACACTGAATGAGGCACCACATAGCCCAACATACCGTAGCTCATGGCTTCAGTAAAGTCAGGTGGCAGATTGTCAGTAATTACCTCCCTCAATTTGCGCATGGGCTCCTGGCGGTCTTCGGGTAATTCGTTTAAGTATTGCTCTGGGGTAGTGGCTTTGGATTGCATGATGGATATTTATTTCTTCAAATTGTAAAAACTGATGGCCTCTTAGGTAAATGCTGTGTTTGTACTCTTTAATACAAGAGGGAAATATTAGGATAGTTTCATCTCTTCCAAATTTTAGGATTTCTACTGGTATGTAGCACTGCTGAGATAATTATCACATTGCTATCTTCGATAATGCTGTAGTGAATTAAGAACGGAAATGTTTTAAGTAAAGTTGTTCTTGTAGAACCATGCCTCACGGCAAAGGCCTCAGGATGTGTTTTAATGAAGCTAATTTTAGTGCGAACCTGACTGGTGAAACGCTTTCCGAGGCCAGCGCGTTTGGAGTTGTACCATTTTGCCGCCTCTCTTATATCCTCTCGTGCAAGTGGAAGAATAATGATACGATTCATTAAAGCTCTCTTTCAATCTCGTCCATAGCCTCATCAAAGTCGAGTGAATGTTTTTTTGGATTTTTGGAGTATTCCGCCATACGCTCGTTTACCTCACTAATGTGCCAATCGGGTACTTTGGAATCCTCCTGATTAAGCTCTTTAAACCTTTTTTTAAGATTATTCCACTCAGTAATTGGAATAAAAACTCCGGTTGTTTTTCCCTCGTTGTCAGAAATGAATTGCATGGCGACTATTTTTTTTCTAAGGTAAAAAATTGTTGGTCTGACTGGAGACGGATTTTTTCTGTCTAACTTCTAATGTCTAAAATCTAACATCTCCCCCCCCTACAACGGAATATTCCCGTGCTTTTTCTTTGGCAACTTCACCGCTTTGTTCTCCAGCATTTTAAAGGCTTTTATCAGCTTTTCGCGGGTTTCTTCAGGTCGAATTACCTGATCAACATAACCACGGGCTGCAGCGCGATAAGGGTTGGCAAATATGCGGGCATATTCATCTTCCTTTTCTTTTAGCTTGGCAGCTGGGTCAGCGGCTTCTTTAATTTCGTTTCGGAAAATGATTTCCGCTGCGCCCTTGGCTCCCATTACGGCAATCTCGGCCGTAGGCCAGGCGTAGTTCAAGTCGGCACCAATGTGTTTGGAGTTCATTACATCATAAGCACCACCATAGGCCTTACGGGTAATTACGGTAATACGCGGAACGGTGGCCTCACTAAAGGCGTAAAGCAATTTGGCGCCATTTGTAATAATGGCATTCCATTCCTGGTCTGTTCCCGGAAGGAAACCCGGAACATCTTCAAACACCAAAAGTGGAATGTTAAACGAATCGCAGAAGCGCACAAAACGTGCGGCTTTGGTGCTGCTGTCAATGTCCAAAACTCCCGCAAGGTAAGCGGGCTGATTGGCTACTACACCAATGCTGCGGCCCCCTATACGGGCAAAACCCACCACTATGTTTTGGGCAAAGTCTTTATGCACCTCATGAAAGGTATCTGCATCTACAGTGCCATCAATCACCTCACGGATATCGTAAGGCTGGTTTGGATTATCAGGAATAATATTGTTAAGTGTAGGGCGGCTTTCATTGGCTGGCTCATAAGGCAACATGGGCGGCTCTTCCTCACAGTTTTGCGGTACATAGCTCAACAGTTTTTTAAGGCCGTTAATACAGGCTACCTCATTGGCATAGGTAAAATGGGTTACCCCTGATTTAGTGGAGTGTGCCGAGGCGCCACCCAATTCCTCAGATGTTACTTCCTCATGCGTTACGGTTTTTACCACGTTGGGCCCTGTAACAAACATGTATGAGGTGTTTTCCACCATCATAATAAAATCGGTAAGGGCAGGAGAATAAACGGCCCCACCGGCACATGGCCCCATAATGGCCGAAAGCTGAGGAATAACCCCACTGCTCATGGTATTTTTATAAAATATGTCCGCATAGCCACCAAGGGAAACCACACCCTCTTGAATACGTGCGCCACCCGAATCATTCAATCCAATTACCGGTGCACCATTTTGCATGGCCAGATCCATCACTTTACAAATCTTCTCGGCATGCGCTTCTGCCAGTGAACCTCCAAGTACGGTAAAATCCTGTGCAAAAACGTAGGTAAGGCGGCCTTTTACCAAGCCATAGCCCGTAACTACACCATCACCCAAAAACTTTTGTTTATCTAAGCCAAACTCCACCGAACGGTGTGTTACCAGCGCTCCCATTTCTTCAAAGGTGCCTTCATCCATCAAAAAGTGGATTCGCTCTCTTGCGGTAAGCTTTCCTTTAGCGTGTTGAGATGCAATTCGCTTTTCGCCACCACCGAGTTGTGCTGCGGCAATCTTTGCTTCTAATTTTTCTAGTTTCTCTTGCATAGTTCTCTATAATGGAAGCCGATGTGGCTTGGTTCGCAATTTTGTTTGGGCTGCAAATATCTAAAGTATGGGCTATTTTACTGCTTAATTACAATTATCGATTCCTGATGCGGGGTGTATTCGTGTTTTAGAAAGGTAAATTCCACATCGTAATTGTTTAAAAAATCGGTCAGGTAACGATGGCTCACATAGGTGGAGCCATATTCTGAGGTATCACTCAGGCTATCTGATACAAATGAAAAAGAGCTGTCTTCTGATAGGGTGAGGTAATGAAAATCTGGATTTGGTGCGTGCTCTTTAAAGGTGGTGATATTATTAAAGGTAAAAACCAGTCCACCTTTGGGGTTCAAGGTATTTATCAGTTTATCGAGCCATGCTTCAAAACTTGTTTTTGGGAGGTGGGTAAATACCGAGAGTGATAAAATCAAATCAAAAGTGCTGTTGCCCAATGACTCGGCTTCCTGAGTGTGCTCGATACCGTTAAACCCAAACTGCTCTTTTTGAAATTTTAGGGAATGGCCTTTTACCTCAGAAACAGTGATTTCAGTGTTTGGAAAAACCTGAGGGAAGAAGCGGGAAACCCGACCGTAACCACTCCCGAAATCAAGAAGTGCGTTTGTATTGATGTTGAACCTCTTTGTAATCTTGTTAAGATTGGTAGCAGTGCGTATTCCAATTTTAAAGTAGCTGTATACCGCCTGCTTAAGATTGTTTTTATGGTTGTAAATATGGAAGGCAAACATGAGGTCATTTTTATGAATCACCATATTTACAGGCTCTAATGGATATTCTTCCTTTAGTCTTTCAATGGCTTGTACAGTTAATAAGGGATCTAACTGAATATGCTCAGGAACGGCAAGATTGATATAGGCGGCTAAAAAATCGAATCGGTCATTGAGGTTATCAATGGCAAACTTGTTTTGGGCTATCCCAAGCTTATAACTTATGTAACCCTTAATTTTTTTTAGCATTAACCGTGGTAAAACTAGTTTGACTTGCGGTAAAAATAGAAATTAAACACCTACCGCAAAATTGGCCTGAATGCCTGCGTGAGGTGGATAAATATTAAGATGTGATATAAATAAAAAACTCCGCACATGGCGGAGTTTCATTATAACTAAAAAACAACTAATTAATTTGGTCTTCTGCCCTTGGGGCGATTACCCTTGTGTTCTTTTCTGGCGGCCAACCACTTCTCATACTGCTCCTCGGTTAAAATCTCCTTCATATTAGCATCATGCTTATCCATGTTGCTTTTTCGGTTTTCTTCCTTTGAGGATGCCATTTGAAAGTTGGCATCATAAACAGCCGTTTTTTGATCTTCAGTAAGATCAAGCTGTTTAGCCATTCTTTCAGTCATTTTCTCCGCTCTCTGTTCAGGAGTATGTTCTTTGTCTGGAGCGCCTTGTGCAAAGGCACTTAGGCTAAATGTGGCCATTAAGGCCAGCGCAAAAAGAGTCTTCTTCATAATTTATAGATTTTAAGAAGATAGACGGCTAAGGATGAAAATGGTTTAATTAAGGGCGGGTAAATGCAAGATCCAAATCCACCTCAAGCGTAAAAATTTGCTGTACAGTTTGCGAAATGGTGGTGGTGTAAACTTGCTTTTTAGCCTCGTTAGAAACTACCACAAAAACTATTTCCTCACCATTTTCATCTGTTACTATTAGCTTACTGTTGTCTCTGGAGGTAGTCCAGGTGCCAGT
>CAXBJE010000309.1:0-4556 GCA_963975525.1 uncultured Owenweeksia sp.
GTTTATTGGGAAACGAATGGTACCGCCAGAATCGGTGGGCAGCTGAATACGCTCGGTTACATTGGTGCGATGGCGGTAGTAAATACCCCCATAAACACTTCCCTTCTTCAGGTATCTCAAATATCCGGTTTCGTAAGAGTCTGTGTATTCAGGATCCAAATCTGGATTTCCTCCCCAAAGGTTTATGTTATCCGAATAGCTTGAAAAGGGAAGGAGTGCCCTAAACCATGGACGGCTGATCCTTCGGCTATAGTTCAGTTGCCAGTCGCTCACCTTATTTATTTTCCACGTAAGGAAGGCGCTGGGAAAAAAGTTGATGTACTCTTTATGGTTGGTTTCCTGCTCTTTTACCAGTTCTGTAGTAATGTCTGAATACTCAGACCTAATACCCAATTGATAATTTAGTTTTTTAAAAGCATCACTGTAAATCAGGTAAGCAGCATAAATATTTTCGGTGTACCGGAAATCATTGGTAAACTGCTCCAACGGAACATATTCACCACCTGCACTTTGATTGGAAACACCATAGTCGTTAATTATATCCCGTAAGGTAGATTTGGCGCCTATTTCCATTTGGCGCTTATCGGTAAAGGGTTTTATATAATCCAGTTGCATTAATATGGTCCGCTCATCTTCCTGGTTGTACACCTTTTGCAGGAGGTTAGGAGCGGTTTCCCCAAAGGTTTGCACTATCTCAGAATTTTCGCGGTCATCCGAATCCTGGTACTTAAAGTCTGCGGTAAGTTTATGGTCTTTACCCTTAAACTGCTTTTCGTAGTGGATGTCTGCTTCAAGGTTTAAACCTGTTTCGGTTTCCTCATCAAAACGTGTGGTTTCACTAATCAAATTTCCATTACCGTCATAAATATCATAATCAATAGTTACCTCGTTGTTAGACAAGGAAGGGCGATATAGAAATGTACCTGTAATGGTTTGGGTAGGGGTTAGCGAATAGTCAGCGCCAAAACGAAGTGTGGCGCTACTTCCACCTCTTAATTGATCTCTGGTTGAATATTGATTTACGCTACTGTCCGCATCAGGAAAGTAAAAGTTTTGATCTGTAAACCCACCACCCGGTGAGCGCCTATAATTGATGGCTCCGTTGGCAAACCAGTTAAATTTTCCGGTGCGGTAATTTATTCCCGCTGAAGCACCAAAATCCTGCGGGTAACCGGCATTTACTTCAAATGTGCCATTTATCCCTTTCCGTTGATCTTTCTTTAAGACAATGTTGATAATACCAGCCTCGCCTTCCGCATCATAGCGTGCTGAAGGATTTGTAATCACCTCAATGCGTTCAATCATACTACCCTGTAACATTCTCAAGGCTGTGGCGGGATCCGTTCCCACCAAGCCAGAGGGTTTGCCATCTATTAATATCCGCACATTCTGACTTCCGCGTAAGCTTACATTTCCTTCTACATCCACACTTACTGAGGGTACATTATTCAAGATGTCAGATGCATTAGATCCTTTGCTGGCAACATCGGCCGCTACATTAAATATGCGTTTATCCTGCTTCAGTTCCATAAGGTTGGCCTGAGTGATCACCGTTACCTCCTCAAGGGCCGCTGTGGATTCCAATAGCCCCAACACCCCAAGGTCCACCGTTGTGTTTACTTCAGTTAAACTGATCATTTTAACCAGTTTTTGAAAAGAAATAAAAGTTACTTCCAAGCGGTAATCTCCTGGATTTAGCTTTATAGAAAAATTTCCATCAGGCCCAGAGGTAGTCCCTGAAATCACATTTTCATCTTGATAAACAGAGATGGCAGCTCCCGGTAAAGGGTTTTCATCTGCATCCGTAATCTTTCCAGTAACCTGTGCCGTAATACTATAAACTCCCAAAAGGAGTAGAAGGGTAAACCATTTTTCCATGTCGCAAAAATATCCTTTTTGTAAGATGATTATTTCAATGATAGAGATAGATAAGTTCTATCACATGGGTTTGTTTTTAGAAGCGATGATTGTAGCCGGATTGGAAACTTACTCAAACTCCTTTTTCATTCTTTCCTCCAACACACCAATTTCATCACGTAAGCTGGCAGCTACCAGAAAGTCCATGGCTTTGGCGGCATTCTCCATTTTCTTGCGGATTTTCTCAATGTCCTTTCTTATTTGGTCTTTAGAGAGGTAAACAACATCTGGCTCAGCAGCCATATTTACTTTATCATTAGGCAAATAGGCAGCCGTTGTAGCCCCAGAACCAGCCAAAATAGATTCTTTGGATTTTTTAAGAGCTGTGGGTGTAATGTTGTGCTTGGCATTGTACTCTGCCTGTGTGGCCCTGCGCCTGTTGGTTTCATCGATAGTAAGCTGCATACTGTTGGTGATTTTATCGGCATACATAATGGCCTTACCCTCTAAGTGACGGGCGGCCCTACCCACAGTTTGCACCAATGAGCGTTCCGAGCGAAGGAAGCCTTCCTTATCAGCATCTAAAATGGCAACCAAAGAAACCTCAGGTAAATCCAAACCTTCACGGAGTAGGTTTACACCAATTAGCACATCAAATACCCCAAGGCGTAAATCGCGCATAATTTCAACACGCTCCAATGTATCCACATCGGAGTGGATGTAGCGGCAGCGTACGCCATAGCGGGTTAGGTATTTTGTAAGTTCCTCAGCCATGCGCTTGGTAAGGGTGGTAACCAACACGCGTTCATCTACCTGGGCACGTATATTTATTTCCTCCAGCAAATCATCCACTTGATTTTCTACAGGACGAACTTCAATCACGGGGTCCAATAGCCCTGTTGGGCGAATAAGTTGTTCTACAACCACACCTCCGGTTTTCTCCAGTTCATAGTCGGCAGGCGTAGCACTTATGTAAAGCACCTGATTTTGCAACATTTCAAACTCTTCAAACTTCAATGGGCGGTTATCCATAGCAGCTGGAAGCCTAAAACCGTATTCCACCAGGTTTTCCTTTCGGGAACGGTCGCCTCCGTACATGGCCCGTACTTGCGAAACCGTTACGTGACTCTCGTCAATTACCATTAAATAATCATCAGGAAAATAGTCCAGCAAACAGAAGGGACGTGTGCCTGGCAAGCGGCCATCCAGGTAGCGGGAGTAATTTTCAATACCTGAACAATAACCCAGTTCGCGAATCATTTCCAGGTCAAACTCCGTGCGCTCTTGTAGGCGTTTGGCCTCTAATGGGCGCTGGTTTTGTTTAAAAAACTCCACTTGCTCCACCATGTCATCCTGAATATTATGAATGGCAGATTTTAGAGTGTCTTTACTAGTTACAAATATGTTGGCCGGAAAGATGCGAATGCGTTCAAACTTCTCAATAATATCACGCGAAGCAGCATCAAATCGTTCAATGGCCTCAATCTCGTCTCCCCAAAAATGAATACGAATGGCCGTATCGGAATAAGCGGGGAATATATCTACCGTATCTCCTTTTACTCTAAAATTACCTCGGCTAAACTCAGCAGTAGTACGGCTATATAATGCATTTACCAAAAGGTGTAAAAACTTGTTGCGGGCAATTACCTGCCCTACTTCCACCTCAATTACCTGATTGGCAAATTCCTTTGGATTACCAATACCATATAGGCAGGAAACGGAAGCCACTACTATAACATCCCGCCTTCCCGAAAGGAGGGAAGAGGTGGTGCTCAATCTCAGTTTTTCAATTTCTTGATTGATTGAAAGGTCTTTTTCTATATAAGTTCCGCTGGTGGGTATATAGGCTTCAGGCTGATAATAATCATAATAGGAAACAAAATACTCCACAGCATTTTCCGGGAAATACTGCTTTAACTCACCATAAAGCTGTGCTGCCAAGGTTTTGTTGTGGCTTAAAACCAGAGTGGGTTTTTCCACTTGTTGTATCACATTGGCAGCGGTAAAGGTTTTTCCAGAACCGGTTACACCCAGTAGGGTTTGGTAACGATCACCACGGTTTACACCTTCAACCAGTTGGCGGATGGCTTCGGGTTGGTCTCCCGTTGGGGAGTATTCAGAAACTATTTTGAATTTTTTGGACATAGGGTTGCAAAACTACGGAGGGTTTTTTGTTCAGCAGTAGTAAGTTGGGAATGGTTTTAGGGCAAAGGCGTGTAAATTTTGTCATGGTTTTTTTGAAGCCCGCTATGGAGGTTGTAAACACCACTGAGGTTATTAATATATAGTCACCTCCCATCATTCCCCTTAAGGGGAGAACCTGAAGATGATGGTCCGTTGTTCTTCAGTTCAATTTCCCTCGCGATTTCAGAAAAACTTTCTGTGGGAAGCAAAATGGTATATCCATCCCAAAATGTTTCATCAAAATTAGAATCCTGACTTTCAATAAGCCTGTCTCGATTGAGGGTTTCCCGGTTTTTAAAACGCTCCACATTCAAAGTATCAATACAGGTTACCAGATAGTCAACTCTGGTGTCCATCACAAAATCGTATTGTTCCAACTTTGATTGTATTCTGAAAGCGGCATCATTAGTGGCATTACTGAGGTAATATTTGTCGCCAATCCTTATATACCATACTTTGGTATCATTTTTTTTTGTGCCCCATGATATTATTTTCTTAATTCCTGGAGCCTGAAT
>CAXBJE010000310.1:0-4545 GCA_963975525.1 uncultured Owenweeksia sp.
TTCATTTTTCATCCCAATCAAAGTGGCGCCAGCCTCTGCCTCCAGTTTATTCAGCCGGCCCTTTACATTTACAGATGCTCCGGTGGTTTGCGTACGGGCAATATTTTTGTTTTGATATAACCCACGTGGGTTTTCATCATCAGGACTGATTACAGAAACCAATCTTATTTCGTTATGGATATTATTAAAAAAGCCATTAAAGCCAGCTTCAATCGTTAGTTTTTTAAAGGCCCGTGCATAATTGAGGCCCAGCTGATAGTTATCGGATGTTTCAGCTTTAAGCTCTTCATTTCCCAATATATTATGGTTTTCATCCACAAACAGGAAATAAAGCTCCTTAAGGGTAGGCGCCCTAAATGCCTGTCCATAAGAGGCTCTGAGAATCCAGTTTTTACTCAATTGATAGCGCAAGGCCAAAGATCCGATCAAGGGAGTTTTAAACTGACTGTTATAGGCATAGCGCAGGCCTGGCTGTAGTTTTAACGATTTCCATGGTTGATATTCTACCGTGGAAAACAAAGCGATATCAGCCAGTGATTTCTGGTTCCCAGCTATGCGCTGACTCATGTTCTCTTCATAACTAAAGTCATAGCCCAGCTGGTAGTTTAGCTTTTCAGGAAACCAATCATGTTGATAAAACATTCTGGAGCTTATGGTTGCGAAAACACTGGTATCCTGTGCATCTTCACCTCCAAATAAAAACTCATTGCCATTGGTTAAGTTTTTAATCCGTGTTTCCTTAACCCGCCTGAAGTAATTGTAGGCTACAAAGGCTTTCACCTTTTTGTTTTCACTGGGGTAATAATCTGCATAAACTGAATTGTTGAGCCTTGTGGTGGTGTAGTAATCATCCAGGCTACGAGGGTATTTCCATGCGCCTGTATCTATGGGTACGATAGAACTATCAATGCTACCCACTTCGCCAAGATTGGTGATCTTTTCATTAAAATACTCCCCTCTGTAACGGATCAATACCTTATTAGAACGCCTTTGTAAACCGGCATTTGCAAAATATTGCTCCTTAGGGTTCCACTGTAAATCGCGATTGTTCTTATCAGGATCATATCCATCAAAATAGTTACGTCCCAAACCGATGTCTCCCTGCCAGGAGCCAATAGGAAAGCTGATGGAACCATCAATATTATAACGCCCCACTGTCTCCGTATAGCCATTTATAGTTGCCTTTGTTGTAGCTACTGCCTTTCGCTTTGTAATGAGATTAATGGTTCCTGCCACAGCATCCGTTCCATACTGAACAGCCATGGGGCCTTCCACCACTTCTACTCTGTCAATGTCGTTCAGATTGATCTGGCTCAGGTCTATATTGCCATCCAGCCGCCCCAACACGGGCACTCCATCAATCAAAATTTTAACCTTACTACCACTTAAGCCTTGCAAACTAATTTGTGTTCCCAATACGGCATCTTCACTTATGCGGAAGTTGAGATCATTGGTTAAAAGGTCTTTGAGATTTACGGCCGCTTGTTGCTCTATGCGTTTGGCATCTATTACTCTAATACTGCGCACGGCATTGCTGGCCATAATGGGCCGGGCCTGCCCCGTAACCACTACTTCATCTAAATTATCTGCTGAAGGTGATAGATAAATCAATTTTAAAGTACCTGCCTCTGATAAGGACTGATAGACTGATTTATAACCTACATGAGAAATGAATAAGGCTCCCTTTGATAAAGACTTAAACTGTGCTATTCCCCGGTGATTTGTAGTGGTGTATAATGTATCAGAATTTGTAATAAGGCGCACATGAGCACCTTCAACAGGCCTGTCTGTATGCTCATCTTTTATTTCCAACTTGAGCTGAGCAATAACGGCATGTTGTAAAAAGAAGGTAATCAGTATAACTAATACGTACTTCATGGGCAAAGAAGTAAGCAGGATCTGCACCCTGCTTACTTTAATTAATCCTAAAGAAAAACTACTTAAACAAAAAACTAGGGTTGCACCACTACCTTGGTAGTAGCCGTAAAGTTGACTCCTGATAGCTGTATCAGGTAAATACCAGTTTTTAGGCTGGCAATAGGCACACGTGCTTCTGAAACTCCGTTAAGTGCATTTACACTTTGAGATTTTACCACTCTGCCACTTTGGTCCATAATTTTCACTTCCATCTGCTGAGGCATATCGGCCTGCATGGCAATGTTTAAAACGTCCTTTGCAGGATTTGGAAATACAGAAAGTACATTAAGGCTGCGCTCCTCAAGGCCAACTACATTCCAGTAGCTGATATCAGCAGTTGGGTACACATAAAGCTCTACACCGTTTACATCATTAATGCGTACCGGTAAGTTGCTGAAACTTTGCTGAGCGTATAGGGCTATATCCCAATCCTGATCTTGATTTGAAGAAATTTGTGCACCACTCTCCAAAGAGTAATATACCTGATCAACATTACCGGCACCTAAGGCTACAGAGTCTTTTACACCGTTTACGGTAAACCCAAATTTTCCATTAGCTGAGCCGCCATATTTATTGAATTTCAGCTCATTTACATTTCCAAACTGATCTTTTACGTAAAACACAATAGTGTCATAAACCACTCCGGCAAAGGCATCTTTCCACTCATATCCTATGGTAGAGATATCATCACTCATGGGGAAAGTGGCAGTGTCACTTAAAGAGTAAGTTCCTCCTACCGGAAAATGTACTTCTGAAACCTGGGCACCATCATTTACCAAAGCCCCTGCAACAGGATAACCTCCAAAGCCCGGGAAAATAGTGAGGTACTTAGTAAATACCACATCCCAATCATCCGTATCAGGCTCCAAGTCCTTTACTGCATCATTATCAATACTGTAGTAAAAGAAATTTTTAGCACTGTAATTTGACCTGTTTAAGGCCTTTGTAATCGTATTGGTTTTATCCAGATTACTATAGGTAACATTATAAACATTAGAAGTGTACTGGTCTATAGATATTGCCTTATAATCACCATTCACCGTTTTTATAATGTAGATGCTATCTCCTGCAATAATGTGAGTGGTAATGTCATAAGAGCCCCAACCAAAATCATAAGGATTATTAAAATCACGGTTGGCTTCAAATGCTCCCTGCAGCCATGTACTATAACTATTGGTTAATACCGGCCAGTTTCCTATACCAGTTGTATCAAAATTTTGAGCCTGTGTACTGAAGGCAATTGCCATCATACTAAAAAGTGTAGCTATCCTTTTCATGTTGAATGTAATGTGTATTAGTATTTTTCAATTTTGGGGGCCGAAACTGTCTCCCATGGACTGGGTTTATCGGTGAGATACAGTTCAATAGCCTTCCTAATGTCAGCCTTAGCTTTGGCAGAGTTGTATTTTTTGCTGGCACCATATTCATCGCCCAACGCAAAAAGTCGTTGCCATAATTTCTTGTCCTCCACCTTCAACTCAAGGTTGATATAATCTTTAGAAGCAATCACTTCATCCCACACGGTGCGTACATCTACCCAGTATTCGCGGTTAGTTTTCCACCAATCACGTGCTGCCTGACATTGGCTGTCATCAACTTTGGTATAGGTGTTTAATCCTTTTTCCCACACCAAAATGCTATCCTTCTCTTCCGTGCGGATCACCTTGCCATTATCCAATTCGTGTACGTGGCCCTTATCTGTGATTTTGTGCTTATTGGTACGCAGCATTACGTTGTAATCTGAACGCTTGGTAAATTCTCTGCGAGGCAGTGGTGCATACACCTGAGATTCCCAATAGGTTTTTCCATCTGTATTAATCCATGATGCATAACCTTCATATCGAGGGCTATCGTCTACCTGATAAACTTTTTGTGTCCAGGTACCATTGGCTTCACTTTCACTTATGGTTTTCTTCTCCCACTCCAGCTTTTGCTTGTATTCCAGCATTTCACGATTTTGATACAGCCAGTCCTGACGCCAGTGCTTAATGATCATAGAATCGCTAACAATGAGCAAATGCTGAAGAACCACTTTATCGCTGGCTTCCTCGTCCACAAAAATCCACTCCAGGCCATGGGCCGAGTAACGATCATGAAACTGATAATCCTTGGCATCCGAAAACGTTTCGGCATACTCAAAATCCACTTTGTAGCATCCGCACATCTCCTTGATGTAACCTTTTTCTTTTTGGACTTCTGATTGCTGGGAGTACAATGCTGTAGACATTAGAGCTAGAGTACTGAGGGCTAGTAATTTTTTCACCTTGATATTATTTAGATTGGTTTTAAATAAAAACAGGGCAAACTTATAGTGCAGGAAAATATCCACAAAGCTTATTTAGATTAAATTAAAATAAACTTTTTAGAGTATTATCCCCCAGCCTTTTAAGAGAGCAATTACTTAAATAAGATACTAATATTTATGCCAATGTTAAGCAGTTGACTTACCTATTCCGCCAAAAATGTGGCATGAAAAGCATGAGAACGGTAAAAAGCTCTAACCTACCTAAGAGCATTAAAAAGGATAAAAACCATTTACCCTCGGTGGGGATATGAGCAAAATTATCTACCGGACCTACCGACCCCATACCTGGCCCAATATTACCCAAAGTGGCCGCCACAGCTCCT
>CAXBJE010000311.1:0-4545 GCA_963975525.1 uncultured Owenweeksia sp.
TACTTCTGGTAAGTTTTCTGCTGTGGCCATCGCCAGTTCCACTTTTTCAACTTTTTGAGGCAGGCTTCCTATAAAAACGTCTCCACCTCCATATCGATTACGTTCATCAGTAATCATAAATTTATCATTGGTTAAAAAAGTGATGCCTTCCTTTTGGCTTAGAGCTTCAAACTGGTAAACAGCACTTTTTGCCTGTAAAAATTTGGAATTTTTAAAGTTTTCGAATGTCCACATCTTATCATACCCTAATAAGGCAAGCGTGTTTTTATCCGGGCTTAAGGCTGCAGAAGTTATCCACCAATAATCCCATTTTCCTTCCGTTCCGGTTTTAAAACTATCCTGTTTAGTGAGGTTGTAGTGGCCCGCTCTTGCTGGAATTCCATATTGGTAGGTATAGCCTGTAAACGGCTCCGTTCTGTTTTTGGTGAAAATAAAAATGGAATCATTGAAAATGATCATCGCTTCCAAATCGTAATTCATTTTTTCATCTCTCGGTGCAAACTCCACCTGATCCGCATATCTAAAGTGAATTTCGCTGTGATAGGTGACCGAGTCAGTTTCGCTAATACTGTACTTGTAAATCACCAGATCCCTGCGCTTATTTTTATTGTTCCCAAAATCACCAATGTATAAATAGCCATCAGCATAGCTAATATCCTCCCAATCAATATTAGATACTTCGGCCATGCATCGCCTTTTCAGGATGTTACCCTTTTGGTCAGTAAAAAAGAGATCGGGGCGGTTGCCACTATCGTTTATCATGGCTATATGGCCGCTTGGTACCAGGGTAATACCACTGCACTCCTCAATATCTTCATTCAAGGCTCCTACTTTTTGTAAGGGCATTTTTTGACTAAATGCCGAATGAAATACCAAAGTGAAAAGTGGTGCAAACAGGCTTAGGCGAAGTTTCATGTATTATTATTTTGGAGAATCGTGCAGAATAAGGCAACCGTCACCGTAGCTTAAAAAACGATAGTTGTTGTCAAGGGCGTGGTTGTAAACAGTTTTCCAACCATCACCAATAAAGGAAGCTACCAATAGCAGCAATGTACTTTTGGGCTGATGGAAGTTGGTAAGCAGCCCCTGGCAAATTCGATGTTTGTATCCGGGTGCAATTATCAGCTGGGTTTTGGCGGTTAATATTTCAACTCCCTTTTCAGACATTTCGATGGCAATAGCTTGCAACGCATCTTTAACAGTAGGCAAATGCCCCTCTTGGTAAGGTTCCCACTGGGTTACGTGATAGGAATCCAGTGAGCCACTAATTTTCAAAAGCTTAGTTCCCAGCCAATAGAGGCTTTCCAGAGCTCGTAAAGAGGTGGTTCCAACCGGGATAAAGGGTTTTTCAAGGTTATCGAGCAAGGCATCTAAAAGGGACCTTTCTATGAAAAACTCCTCTGCATGCATTTCATGGTCCGACATGGTTTCAGTACTTACCGGCTTAAAAGTGCCTGCGCCAACATGTAGTGTGATAAACTCTTCCTGAATTCCCTTTTCGGCAAGTTTTTCCAACAACTCTTCTGTAAAATGCAGCCCCGCAGTTGGGGCAGCCACAGAACCATCTGTTTTGGCAAAAAGAGTTTGGTATGTTGTTTTATCCTTTTCTTCAGCATCCCGATTAAGGTAGGGCGGTAGGGGAGTTTTTCCAGCCTCCTCAAGTATGGCTGCAAAATGTTGGTCACCTGTCCAGCTAAATTGAATAATGAACGAATCGTTTTCGCGGGTGATTTTTTCGGCAGACAAAATCTCCCCACTTGAAGTTGTCAATTGCAGAGGCCCACTTTTCCACTTACGTGCACCACCCACTAGGCACTTATACTCAATAGGAGATGAGCTTTGCATGGCTTGCTGAATATCCCGCTTATTATGGGGCTCCAGACAAAAAATCTCTATTAAGGTATGCTCATTTTTAGGAAACTTTAGCCGGGCTTGCACCACTTTGGTTTGATTAAACAACAGCAATGAATCCTCTGGGAGAAATTTATCCAGTTGATTGTAACGGCTTTCCGTAATTTGCCCGTTCCGGTAAATCAACAATTTTGAAGAATCCCGCGGTGAAACAGGGTATTTGGCTATTTTTTCATCAGGCAAATCATAGTAATACTCCTCAATCCTGATATTTTTTACGTCTTGTTCCAAAAATGGCTTTTACTTTGAGCCCGCAAAAGTATGAAGAAGGCTGTAGTAACTGTAACGAATGACTTGGTAACTGACCAACGCGTAATGCGAACCATTGGTGTATTGCGCGAACTGGGTTTTGAACCCACCTTTGTGGGACGGCAATTGCCTCAGAGCTTGCCTTTTGAAAAGCCTTATCCAAGCCACAGGTTTAAACTTTGGTTTAATAAAGGCTTTCTGTTTTATGCCAACTATAACCTTCGCCTCTTCTTTTTTCTCCTTTTCAGGAGATACGATCTGTACTTAAGTAATGATCTCGATTCGCTTTTACCAAACTTTTTGGTTTCAAGGCTTAAAGGCAAACCTCTTGTTTACGACTCTCATGAGTATTTTACAGGTGTCCCCGAAATTCAACATAGGCCTGTTGTTAAAGCTGTATGGACAAAGTTGGAAAAATGGATTTTTCCAAAGTTGAAGGATGTGGTTACCGTTAACGAAAGTATTGCCCAGCTTTATAAAGAAGAGTACAACAAGGATGTAAAAGTGGTGCGCAATATTTCCGACTCCAGCCTACCGGAAAAAACAAAATCAAGAGAGGATCTTGGGCTTCCAAAAGATGCTTTTATATTAATAAATCAAGGGGCAGGTATAAATGTAGATAGGGGGATGGAAGAGGCATTGCAAACGCTAAAGCTACTTCCGGCCAACGTAATATTACTAATAGTTGGTAATGGTGATGCCTTACTAGGGCTACTAAAACTGGCTGAACAACTGGAGCTTACCGAACGGGTAATTTTTAAACCCAAGCAACCTTATCTTGAAATGTTGCAGTACACCTTAAACTCCAATTGCGGACTTTCTTTAGATAAGCCATTAAGCCCCAACTACAGGTTTAGTTTGCCCAACAAGGTTTTTGATTACATAAAATGTGGCCTGCCGCTAGTTGTTTCGGATGTTGTTGAAGTGCAAAAGGTGGTGCGTAAGTATAATCTCGGGGAAGTAATTGCAGACCATCAACCTCAAAGTATTGCTAACTCGGTGCTTGAAGTAATGGCTAGAGGGAATTCTTATTACACCGAAAATTTGGAGAAAGCAGCAACCGAAAACAACTGGGAAATGGAGCAAGAGGTTTGGAAACAGATTTTCGCGAAGTACGCTTAGTCCTATAATTGAGGAACTTCCTTAAACTTATTTTGCTGGCTATAATTTGCCAAATATCCCAGCTTGTAGAAGTTAAATACCACAAGTGACGGCTTGGTTGAGTACAGCAACGATTGTTCTAACTGATTACAGATAAGCCTAAACACTGCTGCAATAATCACAGAGAACCCGGTTTTTTTCATCCGGTGAAACGTCCTTAGAATTTTTACGGATTTAATAAAACCTTCATCCTTTCTGAGGTAAAGAGAGTAAAGGTTTTTTAGTGCCAGTTGACTTTTTTCCAAAAACTCCTGATTGGTCTCTAGCTTTGAATGTATTACCGGATTATCAATGTGTTTTATCGGTACATCATATTTGCGGAGAGTGTAGCCAAACATTGTGTCTTCATGCCCGTATTCCCTTAAACGTTCATCAAAAGGCCTTTTCATAAAAATGGGCCTTGGTACCACAAAATTGTTGCTATGAAAGGCATCGTGAGGATTTTGGCTTCTCTGTTCCGCATTTTTACTCTCGGCCTGACTGCCATAAGTATAGTGTAGGGAGTAATCTTCACCGGGCATTGTTTTAGGATAAATGCGACCTCCACAAATAACCTGATCCGGAGCAAGGTGCTGTAAATATGTTTTTAGAAAATCAGGTTTTTCAATTAAACTGTCATCATCCATAAACAGCAAATAGTCACCTAAAGCAGCCTGTCCCAGTCTGTTTCGGATGGCCGAGCGTCCAACATTGGCATTAAAGTCTACGTAAATAAGATTCTTGATTTCCCTGAGCCAGTAGTTGTGCTTTTTAACACGTTCAACCGAGCCATCCTCAAATACCAGTATTTCCACATCTTCATTAATTTCATTGCGCTGGGCAATCAAATCCTGGAGTAGAGAGGTAACATTTTGATTAAATACAGGTATGCAGATACTGAGTTTCGGCAATCTGAGAAATTTAAGTTGTTGAGCACTTTTGAGACTGAGAGCTATGCGGAAGTTAACGTTTAATCAACGAAAGTGTTTCCACAAACCGGCATTAATGTAAAATACTTGTAAGGTCACCCTCTCAAAGGCTTTTTTGCACGGCCATAAAAACTTTGCCGTCTTCGCACTTAAGTGTTTTGTTTGGAAATTTTAGAATAAGCGAATAGTCGTGCGTTGCCATAAGTATTGATCTGCCGTTGTCACTAATCTGATTTAGCAAAATCATTATCTCTTCTGAAGTGCCGGGATCCAGGTTTCCTGTTGGCTCATCGGCCAAAATCAGATCCGGATCGTT